>NZ_JAMXSA010000032.1:0-32413 GCF_024124465.1 Microbacterium sp. CnD16-F | reverse complement strand
GGCAGGGGCGAGCAGGCCGCGGCCGATCCCGTCGTCGGCGAGCGACCCCCACGCGGCCCGGACGGCGTCGGCCGTGTACCCGGCGGCGGTGAGGTCGGCGCGGAGCGCGGCGGTCGTGGACGGGTCGGGATGCCGGATGTCGCTCACCGTCCCATTCAACCGGCCTCGGGGCCCAATCAGGGGCTCCGCAGGACGGGGACCCTAGAATCACTCCCGATGGTGCGGTCATCGATCGCACGGGAATCGACCTCTTCATGACCTTCATCTCGCCTGCTCCGGGCCGACGTCCGCCTCGCCGATCCCGGTGGCTGCGTACGGCGGCGGCAGCGACGGCTGTGATCGCCCTCGCCGCCCCGGCCCCGGCGGCCTTCGCCGCGGTCGACGACGCCCCCGACGAGACCGTCACCGCCACCCTCGCGCCGGGCGCGGGCGGGGTGGTCCCCGCATCCGGCGATCTGACCCTGACCCTCACGGCCGACAACCCGGGCCCGGACGCCGTCCCCGCCGGCGCGGCGACCGTGGGGATCGGCTCCGACCCGCTCGCGTCGACCGCGGCGATCGCCTCGTGGCTCGACAGCGGCTCGACGGGCGCGTCGTTCGACGACGTGGGCGAGATCGCGATGCCCGAGGTCGCGTCCGAGCAGTCGGCATCCGCCGCGCTCACGATCGACGCGGGCGATGCCCCCATCGACGACCTCGACCCGGGGGTGTACCCGGTCCGGGCTGTCTACGGCACCGGCGAGGACAGTCTCCGCGCGCGGACCGTCCTCGTCGTCCCCGACACCGGCGCACCGGCTCGTCAGATCGGCGTCGTCGTGCCCATCACCGCGGGGCCGCAGTCCACCGGCGTCCTCAGCTCCGAACAACTGTCCGAACTCACCGCCGAGGGGGGCGACCTGCGCGAGCAGGTGGATGCCGTGACGGGCACGCCGGCGATCCTCGCCGTGGATCCCGCGATCACCGCCTCGATCCGCGCCCTGGGCTCCGCGGCGCCGGCCGACGCGGTCGCGTGGCTCGACGACCTGATCGCGCTCCCGAACGACCGGTTCGCGCTGCAGTACGGCGACGCCGATCTCGCCGCGCAGATCGGCGCGGGCGAGGCATCCCCCCTCCGGCCGGTCTCGTTCGCGGCCTACCTCGACCCCACCGACTTCGGCGCCCCCGCGGTCGACGGCGAGGCGACCCCGACCCCGACGCCGACCCCCGAGGAACCGACCCTCCCCACGCTCGAGGAGCTGTTCGACGTCGGCGCCGACCGCGACAGCGTCTTCTGGCCCGCGACCGGAACGGCCGGCGCCGAGACCGTCGCCGCCCTGGGTGCCGTGACGGGCGGCGATGACCCGCCCGTCACGCTCCTGCCGAGCTCGGTGGTGCGATCGGATGCCGGGGCGCACGCGGTCTCGGCCGACACGGACCTGCTCCTCTACGACGCCGGCCTCTCGCGCCTGCTCGAGGACGCCTCCGCGACCGATGCCGACACCGCCCGCGGAGCGCTCCTGGCGGAGTTCACGGCCCGGGTGGCCGTGGGCGACCTCGCCGACCCCCTGCTCGTCACGGTCGACCGCTCGAACGGTCGGTCCGAGGCCGCCCTGCGCGGCGCGATCGACGCGGCGACCGGGCTCCCCGGCTGGACGGCGACCGACCTCGACGGCCTCCTCGCGGCTCCCGCCGCCGCGGTCGACGTCGATTCCGTCCCCGCCGACCAGGACCGCGTCGCGGTGATCGACGGGTTCCGCGCCGCGCACGGCGGTCTGCAGCGCATCTCGGGTGTGCTCGACGACCCGACGCTGCTCACCTCGTCGGTGCGGGCGACCGAGCTGCAGCTGCTCGGAAACGCGTGGCTCGACGACCGCGAGGGATGGGATGCCGCGATCCAGGCGCAGCGCGAGCGCATCGCCACCTGGACCGACGGCGTCGCCCTCGTCCTCGGCGGCCCCATCACCCTCGCCGGGACCTCCGCGCCCCTCGTCTTCACCGTCCGCAACGACCTGCCGTGGCCGGCCCGTGTCGACCTGCTCGCCTCGCCCGGTGACGCGCGTCTGGTGATCGAGTCGACGACCGAGGTCGAGATCGGCGCCCAGCAGACCAGCCGCGTCGCGATCCCCGTCTCCGCCCTCGTGGGCAGCGGCGAATCCTCCGTCGACCTGCAGCTGCGCACCCCGTCCGGCGTCGAGATCGGGCGGAGCGAGACCGTCGAGGTGTCGGTGCGCGCCGAATGGGAGTCGGTGGCCCTCGTCATCCTCATCGTCCTCGTGTCCGCCCTCCTCGTCTTCGGTGTCGTCCGGACGGTCCGACGGCGCAAGCGGATGCCGGTGGCCCCCTGATGGCCGGCCTCGGACGCGCGAGCGCCACCGTCGCCGCCGGCACCATGGCGTCCCGCATCACGGGACTCATCCGCAACATCGTGCTCACGGTCGCCGTCGGCACCGTCGGCGCGAAGGCTGCGGACTCGTTCGCGATCGCGAACCAGCTGCCGAACTCGGTGTTCGCGCTCATCTCCTCGGGGCTCCTCGCCGGGGTGATCGTCCCGCAGATCGTCAAGGCCGTGAAGACGCACGACGACCGCGGCAGCGCCTTCGTGTCGAAACTGCTGACCCTGGGCGTCCTCGCCCTGCTGGTCGTCACGATCGTCGCCGTCGTGGCGGCGCCCGTGCTCGTGGAGATCTACGCGGGGAGGTTCACCGACCCGGCGGCCAAGACGCTCACCCTCGCCCTCGCCTACTGGTGTCTGCCGCAGCTGCTCTTCTACGGGCTGTACGCGCTCGTGGGCGAGATCCTCAACGCGAATCGCATCTTCGGGCCGTTCGCCTGGTCGCCGATCGTGAACAACCTGATCTCGATCGCGGGCTTCGGCGTCTTCATCGTGCTGTTCGGCACCTACGAGTCGGCCTCGGGCTGGACGGCGGGCATGATCGCGCTGATGGGCGGCACCGCGACCCTCGGGATCGTCGTGCAGGCCGGCATCCTGTTCCTGTTCTGGCGGCGAGCGGGATTGCACGTGCGGCCCGACTTCGGCTGGCGGGGCATCGGCCTCCGTCAGATCGGCCGCCTCGCCGGCTGGACGTTCCTCATGGTCGTCGTCGGGCAGATCGCCGGCGCCTTCCAGATCAACATCGTGGGCGCCGCCTCGGGTCCCGCGGCGGCCGGTGCGACGCTGCAGAACGCCTGGCTGCTGTTCATGCTCCCGTTCTCCGTGATCGTCCTCTCCCTCGGGACCCCGTACTACACGAAGCTCAGCGAGCACGTCGCGGAGGGACGGACGGATGCGGTCACCGCCGACCTGTCCTCCCTCACCCGGACCGTCGGCATCTTCATGGTCGGCATCCTCGCCGCGATGGCCGTGGCATCCGTGCCGCTGGCGCGCTTGTTCACGACATCGCCGGACAACGCCGTCGCCTTCGCCTGGGTCCTGGGCGCGTACCTGCTCGCGCTCCTGCCGCTGTCGTTCCAGTTCGGCATCCAGCGCACCTTCTACGCCCTCAAGGACACCCGCACCCCCTTCGTGTACACGCTCGTGCAGGCGGCGCTGGTCATCGCGACGGCTCTGGCCGCGTCGGCGCTCGTCCACGCCGGCATCCTGCCCCTGACCTGGCTCGCCTTCGCGATCGCCCTCGGACAGTCCGTGGCGAACATCCTGCAGTTCGCACTCGCGATCACCCTCCTGCGGCGGAAGATCGGTCCGCTCGGTCTCGGTGCGGCGTTCCGCGGAGTCCTGCGCTTCCTGCTCGCGGCCGTCCCTGCAGCGGCCGCGGGGTGGGCCGTCTTCCTCCTTCTTGGCGGGGTCGAGGGGTGGGCCGTCTCCGAGCGTCTCCCCGGATTCTTCGGCGCCGCTCTCATCGGCGGTGTGACACTGCTGGTCTACGGCGGCATCCTGGCCCTGTTCCGCACTCCCGAGCTGGGCGTCGCGTTCCGTGCCGTCCGCCGCTTCCTGCCGGGCCGGTGAGCCCCCGGTCCAAGGAATGCCACGCGGCTACCATGGGTTGAACTGTCAGGGCGCGAACATCGCCCAGACGAAGAGAGGATTCATCGTGCGCAAGGTCATCATCATCGGCTCGGGTCCGGCGGGCTACACCGCGGCGATCTACGCGGCGCGCGCGAACCTGTCGCCCCTCGTCGTCGCCAGCTCGGTCGAGGCCGGCGGAGAGCTGATGAACACGACCGAGGTCGAGAACTTCCCCGGGTTCCCCGAGGGCATCATGGGCCCCGACCTCATGACCAAGATGCAGGAGCAGGCCGAGAAGTTCGGCGCCGAGGTCGTCTACGACGACGTCGTGTCGCTCGACGTCTCGGGCGACATCAAGACCGTCACGCTCGGCCGCGGCGAGACGCACGAGGCCGAGGCGATCGTGTTCGCCACCGGTTCCGCGCCCCGCAAGATCGGCATCGAGGGCGAGACCCGCCTGTCGGGCCGTGGCGTCTCGTACTGCGCCACGTGCGACGGCTTCTTCTTCCGCGAGAAGGTCATCGCCGTCGTCGGCGGCGGCGACTCCGCGATGGAGGAGGCGACGTTCCTCACGAAGTTCGCCTCGAAGGTCTACGTGATCCACCGTCGCGACGAGCTGCGCGCCTCGAAGATCATGCAGGACCGCGCCAAGGCCAACGAGAAGATCGAGTTCGTCTGGAACGCCGAGGTCGTCGACGTCCTGGGTGAGGATGCCGTGACCGGCGTGCGTCTGCGCGACACCGTCGACGGGTCCGAGCGCGACCTCGCCCTCGACGGCGTGTTCGTCGCGATCGGCTATGACCCCCGCACGCACCTCGTGCACAACGTCCTCGACATCACCGAGCACGGCACCGTGTGGGTCGACGGCCGCACCTCGAAGACCTCCGTCCCCGGTGTCTTCGCCGCCGGTGACGTCATCGACCCGACCTACCGCCAGGCCGTCACCGCTGCCGGCAGCGGCACGGTCGCCGCCCTCGACCTCGAGCACTACCTCGCCGCGCGCGGCGACGCGGGTGCCCCCGCGCAGGACGCCGCACTGATCGACGGGCTGCCGACCCCCGCCTGAGCGCGGAACAATTGCGGCATCCGCTGCGTTTTCCCCTCTGACACCCACGTGTCGATTCCTAAGGAGACAGACATATGACCGCCAAGGCCACGAGTGAGAGCACCTGGCAGCAGGACGTCATCGACGCCGAAGGCCCCGTCCTGGTGGACTTCTGGGCGGCGTGGTGCGGACCCTGTCGCATGGTCGGCCCCATCCTCGACGAGATTCAGACCGAGAACCCCGAGAAGATCACGGTTCTGAAGCTCAACGTCGACGAGAACCCGCAGCTCGCCATGGAGTACCAGATCACGTCGATCCCGGCGATGAAGGTCTTCCACAAGGGCCAGGTCGAGAAGACGATCATCGGCGCCAAGCCGAAGTTCGCCCTCGAGCAGGACCTCGCCGACTACATCGGCTGAGCACGCCACGTCACGAAGGACCCGCGCGACCCCGGTCGCCGGGTCCTTCGTCGTTTCCGCGCCACCGGAACATCCGCGCCCACCACGACGGACGGGACGCGAGTTCCCACGCGCGTCGACCCGCGTCGGTGCGTTCGCTCCGGCGCGCACCCGGCAGATCCGCGATGTCGGCACGGCCCCGGACGAGGTCCTCGACGACCGCCGGCAGACGCAAGAGCCGGGTGAGGTGACCGGGGAGGTCGTCATCGTTGTCGCAGCGGCGAAGTCGCTCCAGGTCGGCAGGTGTCACCCGCAGCTCGTCGAGGATGGGCCGGTCGTCGACGAGTTCCGACATCCGCTCGACGGCGGCCGTGCGCAGCATCCGCTGCACCTCCCCCGTCCACCCCTCCTCCGGCAGGACCGGCACCCATCGTGCCGGCCACGACAGCGTCAGATCCGGGATGCCGCGCCCCCGCATCCGCTCGTCCTCCGGCAGCGCCGCGAGTCCGGCGGCGCTGAACACCTCCATCGTGAGGCCCGTCCGCGTGCGGGTGAGCGCGACCATGGGGCGCTGCGCCGGCGGCCAGGAGTCCCGGACGTGCCCGTGCGCCACGACGATGGCCGCTCCGTCGACCTCGGCGACGGTGACGGATGCCTCGAGCTGCTGCGCGAGCGAGGTGAGACCGGTAACACGCTCGCCCAGCAGCACGTAGACCCGGAACGGGAGTTCTCGGACCGGTGGCGTCGACGGCGGCGGGTCTGCGGCATCCCGCCCGCGCCCGACGAGGAAGAGGCCGTCGGATTCGAGCAGCACGTCGGCCCACCATTCCGCCGCGAAGGAGTCCAGTATCGGCTCCGGGGCGGTGCTCGTGACCGTGCCATCGGACGCGATGACCATCCGGCCGTCGGGCGTGAGGGCCACGCGCGCGATCACGGTGCCGTCCTCGTCGCCGACGACGGCGGGTATCCCCCGTTGTCGGAGCGCGGCGCGCACCGCATCGATGGTGAGGACTGTCCGCGACGGGGCGATGTCGATCGTGGCGATCGTCAGTTCGTCCATTGGCGACGTTTCACGTGGAACGGTCAGGAGGCTCGGACCGAGACGTTCCACGTCCGATGCGGCTCGCTGCCGAGCAGGCGCCAGACCGCCGCGCTCAGCGCGGGGTAATCCAGGGCGATCTGCCGCAGCACACGGTAGTTCCGCGCCTGGCTCGGACGCTGCCCCCCGTCGGCCGCGATGTTCTCCGCCCGCAGGGTGAGCACGACCAGCTCGTCGACCGAGGGCAGATCCTCCATGAAGGCCCAGGGATCCTCACCGTCGCGCAGCCGCTCCTCGACCAGCACCGACAACTCGTCGGACGCCTCCGCGCGCAGCACCTCGAGGCTCGCGCGTCGGGGGAGGTTGGGGCGATCGCTCACCCCTCCAGCCTACGCTCGCCTCCCGACGTCCGGCCCGGATCAGGACCCGCCGAACTCCGTCTCGCCGAGCTCACCGAGGATGCGGTTGAGATCCTGGATCGTGGCGAAATCTATGCTGATCTGGCCTTTCCTTGCCGTCAGCGAGATCTTCACCTTCGTGTTGAGCCGGTCCCCCAGCCGCTCCGCGACGTCGTCGAGATGCGCACGGCGCGTGCCGGCCTTGGGGAGCGGGCGCACCCGATTGCCGATCGTCTTGGCGGCTGCCTCCGCGGCGCGCACCGAGAGATCCTCGTTCACGATCTTGTCGGCCAGGCGCTGCATGTGGTCGGCGTCGTCGACCGAGAGGATGGCGCGGGCGTGGCCGGCGCTGAGCACGCCGGCCGCGACGCGCTGCTGCACGGGCACGGGGAGCTTGAGCAGCCGGATCGTGTTGCTGATCTGCGGACGCGATCGCCCGATGCGCGTCGCCAGCTCCTCCTGGGTGATCCCGAAGTCCTCGAGGAGCTGCTGGTAGGCGGACGCCTCTTCGAGCGGGTTCAGCTGCGAACGGTGCAGGTTCTCGAGCAGCGCGTCGCGCAGCAGGTGCTCGTCCTCGGTCTCCCGCAGGACCGCCGGGATCGCGGTCAGGCCGGCTTCGCGGGCAGCGCGCGTGCGGCGCTCGCCCATGATGAGCTCGTACGCGCCGTCCTCGTTGCGCCGCACGACGACCGGCTGCAGCACACCGAACTCGCGGACGCTGTGCACGAGCTCGGCGAGGTCGTCCGCGTCGAAGTTCGTGCGCGGCTGGCGCGGGTTGGGGACGATCTCGTTCGGGTCGACCTCGATCAGACGCGTTCCGGGAACGGCGACGAGCTCATCCTCCCCCGCCGGAGTCTCCGCGGGTGCGGCATCCTGGTTCGATCCGTCGGCGTCGGCTGCGGGCAGCGACGCTCCCGGGAAGAACACGTCCACGGGACGTGCCTCCGACGAGTCCTGCGTGGGGATGAGGGCTCCGATGCCCCGGCCCAGTCCGGTTCGCTTGGCCATCAGTGGGCTCCTTCTTCTGAGTTCTGTGCGAGACCGCGCCGCGCGATCTCGACCGCCGCCTCGCGGTACGCCACGGCGCCCGCGGACTGTCCGTCGTAGGCGATGACCGTCTGCCCGAAGCTCGGGGCCTCGGAGACACGGACCGACCGCGGGATGACGGTGGTCAGCACCCGGTCGGGGAAGTGCGTGCGCACCTCGTCAGCGACCTGCTGCGCGAGTCGGGTCCGCCCGTCGTACATGGTCAGCAGGATGGTGGACAGGTGCAGGGCGGGGTTGAGGTGCTTCTGGATCATCGAGACGCTCCCCAGCAGCTGACTCAGTCCCTCGAGCGCGTAGTACTCGCACTGGATCGGGATGAGGACCTCGGTCGCAGCCGTGAAAGCGTTGATCGTGAGAAGTCCGAGCGACGGCGGGCAGTCGATGAACACGTAATCGACGTGGTTGTCCGCCAGGTAGGTATCCAGGGCCGTCCGCAGACGGTGCTCCCGCGCGACCTGGGAGACGAGCTCGATCTCCGCGCCGGCGAGATGGATGGTCGACGGTGCACAGAGCAGATTCGGCGACTCCGGGCTCGTCTGGATCACGTCCGCGAGCGGCTCCTCATCGATGAGGACGTCGTAGATGCTCGCGACGTCGGCGCTGTGCGGGATGCCGAGCGCCGTCGACGAGTTCCCCTGCGGGTCGAGATCGATGACGAGCACGCGCGCACCGACGGAGGCGAGCCCCGCCGCGAGGTTGACGGTCGTCGTGGTCTTCCCCACGCCGCCCTTCTGGTTCGACACCGTGAAGACGCGGGTGGAGCCGTCGAACTCGACCTTCACCTCGGCGAGGACCTTCCTGCGCGACGTCAGATCCGCCAATTCGCGGGCGATCGGACTGTCGTCGAAAGAGAAGGGTGCGGGAGAGGTGGTGTTCTCCGAATCCGGCACCTGTTACTCCTGTCGTGTCGAGGACGTTCCCACTGTAGTCGAGGCCTCCGTCAGCCTCCGGCGCCGATCGTCGTTTCACGTGAAACAGGGAACCTGCGCTCCGCACGTTTCACGTGAAACGTTCGCCGACGTTGCAGGCCGCTCGATGTTCCACGTGAAACATCGCCGGCTGTTATCAGCGCACGGTGGCGCGGATGACGCGCGTCGGCTCGGCGACGACACCGTCGCCGACGGGTTCGACCCGGACATCCGACAACCGGAACTTCCGGATCGCCTTCTCCGCAGCGGCGATCTCGTTCGCCGCGTTGGCACCCTTGAGCAGGACCAGCTCCCCGCCGTCCCGCACCAACGGTGCAGTGATCGGGATGAGGGTGCGGAAGGCGCTCACGGCGCGGGCGGTCACCGCATCCAACACAGCACCCTCGGTCCAGTCCTCGCCGCGTGCGCGGACGATCTCGACGTTGTCGAGCCCGAGCTCGTCCGTCTGCTCCGTCAGCCACGCGATGCGGCGCTCCATCGGCTCGATGAGCACCCAGCGGACGTCAGGACGTGCGATCGCGAGCACGAGTCCCGGCAGGCCGGCGCCGGACCCGATGTCACCGACGCGGGATCCGGCCGTGAACAGCGGTGCAGCGACCGCACTGTTGAGGGTGTGCCGGGTCCAGATGCGGGGGAGTTCGAGCGGTCCGATGAGACCGCGCTCCTCTCCCTGGGCGATCAGCGCGTCGGTGAAGCGACGAGCGAGATCGATCCGATCGCCGAAGACGGATGCCGCGGCATCCGGTTCGCGCTCGGGTGTTTCACGTGAAACGTCAGCCACGGCGCAGAACGGTGTGGCGATCGGCGCCTTCGCCGTAGGACTCCGACACCAGGCCGTGCTCCGCGGCGATGTCATGCACGAGCTTGCGTTCGTAGCTGGACATCGGCGGCAGGGATGCCTGCGAGGCACCGTCGTCGAGGCGCTCCAGCGCACGCTCGACGAGCTTCTGCAGCTGCGCGCGTCGTGCGTCGCGCGATCCGCCCACATCCAGGATGAGGCGCGAGAACCGACCGGTCTTGGTCTGCACCGCGATGCGGGTCAGCTCCTGCAGCGCCTGCACCGTCTCCGGGTCGGACAGGAGCGAGAGTGCGTCGGGCTGCTCGTTCTCGACGGACACGTACGCGCGGCCGGCGCGCACGTCGAGCGTCAGGTCGCCGTCGATGTCCGCGATGTCCAGGATGCCCTCGACGAAGTCGGCGGCGATGTCGCCTTCCTGCTCGAGCTCGTCGACAGTGGGCACAGCGCGAGCGCCGGGGGTCTGGTCAGTGGTCGTCATGATCGATCCTTCGGTCCTCGTCAGGACGTGCCGTCCTGCTTGCCTTTCTGAGCCTGCTTCTTCGCGCGCTGCTTGCTCACCGGCTGCTGGCGCTTGGGGGCCTGCGCCTTCGCGCGCTCGGCCTCCTCGAACAGGCGCTGCTGCTCGGCCTCGTACTTGGCGAGGGGGATGACCTTGCCGCTCGCGTCGAGAGCCTTGCCCTTCTTCGCGAGCCGCTCCTCGCGCGCCTTGGCCGCCTCCGACCCGGGGGTCGGGAGGTTCCGGATGACGACGAACTGCTGAACCATGGTCCAGATGTTCGAGGTGAACCAGTACATGACGACGCCGAGCGGGAAGAACACACCCGAGAAGATGAACGCCAGCGGCAGGACGTACAGCATGATCCGCTGCATCTGGTAGGCCTGGCCGGTCTTGGCCTCGGGGGAGAGGTTCTTCGAGATGATCTGCAGCTGCGTGAAGAACTGCGACAGGATCATCAGGATCACGAGGATCACCAGTATCACGACGGTCGCCGTCTGATTCGTGTTGATCGCGTCGATCATGTTGACGTGCAGCGGTGCGACACCGAACAGCTCGGCGTTGTAGAACTCGCGCGTCAGGGTCGCGTTCAGCAGGCCGGTGCCCCCCACACCCCACTCCGCGTGACGCTTCACCTCGCTGAGCGTGTAGAACATGCCGAGGAGGATCGGCATCTGCACCAGCAGTGGCAGACAGCTCGACAGCGGCGTCGTACCGTGCTTCTTGTACATCGCCATGGTCTCGCGACTCATGGCCTCGCGCGACAGCTGGTCGCGCTTGCCCTTGTACCGCTCCTGGATCTTGCGCATCTCGGGCGCGAGTTCCATCATCTTGCGCTGGCTCTTGATCTGCCGCACGAACAGCGGGATGAGCGCGGCACGCACGACGATGACGAGCCCGATGATGGACAAAACCCAGGTCAGGCCGGCATCCGGAGCCAGTCCGATCGACGTGAAGATCCAGTGCCAGAAGACGAGGATCGCCTCGACGACGAACTTGAACGGCCACAGGATGATGCTGAAGAAGTCAGGATCACCGGGTTCGGGTGTCGTCGGGTTCGGGAGCGGCGGGAGGGTCGCCGAGGCGAAGAGATCCATCACGGATCAATCCTTTCTGAGGGGCACGACGAAGCCGTGCGAAGTCAGGTCGTGCCGGAAGTGCGTGTGAGCGGGGACGTCGTCGATGCCGCCCGCGGCCCACGGGTGGCATCTCGCGAGACGGGCCGCCGCGAGCGCCGAGCCCTTGAGGACCCCGTGCTGCTGCACGGCGCCCAGCGCATAGGCCGAACACGAGGGATAGTACTTGCACACGTCGCCGTACAGCTGGGAGACGGTCGCCCGGTAGCCGTGCAGCAGCGCGATCACCGCGTTGCGGGGGAGCAGCGTGATCGTCGCCGGCAGGGTCGCGGCATCCATCACCGCCGTTCCGCGGGTGTACGAGGGAAGAGGCGCCGAGCTCATGCGGCCGCCTTCCGTTCGAGGCAGCGGATGACCTCGGTGCGCAGGGTCGCGAAATCGACGGATGCCGCAGCGGGCAACGCGCGGATGACCACATCGGCCCCGGGCCGGACCTCCGGCAGGGCCTCTGCGCAGATCGCCTTGAGCCGGCGACGCACCGTGTTGCGCACGACAGCGCCCCCCACCTGCTTGCTCACGATGAAGCCGAAGCGTGGGGGGCGCTGTTCAGACGTGCTGACCACGTGGGTCACGGTGTGTGCCGCCGGACAGCGGGAACCTCCGCGGACGGCGGAACGGTAGTCCGCCCCGCGGGTGATGCGGTTCCCGCGCGCCAGCACCGCGTGGTGTCAGGCCGAGAGCTCGGTGCGCCCCTTGGAGCGGCGAGCCGAGAGGATGGCGCGGCCGGCGCGGGTGCGCATACGGGCGCGGAAGCCGTGCTTCTTGGCGCGGCGGCGGTTGTTGGGCTGGAACGTGCGCTTGCTCATGAAGATCACTCCGGATGGGCGGGGTCACCCGAACGCTCGAGACCGGGGACACAGGTACATGGGGGACTCGCGCCGAGAGGCACAAGTCAACCGACCTAGGATACGTCGAGATTCCTGAGATCCCAAACCGGGACGCCGACCGGCCATTATCCACCGACGCCCGAACGCTGCTGGCGACGACACGCGGGCCGGTTCTACAGTGGGTTTTGCCTTGCGGAGCGCCGATGGCTAGCGTGATCCGGATACTTATCCACAGGTTGTGCACAGTACCGTGCACACCATTGTCCACACCCCGGGAGGGTCATGTCCGAGCACGAACTTCCAGATGTCCCCGTCTGGAGCGCCGTGCTCGACGTGCTGGCGAACGACGACCGCGTCACGCCGCAGCTGCACGGCTTCGTGAACCTCGCCGTCGCCCAGGGGGTGATGAGCGGGACGCTCTACCTCGACGTCCCGAACGACCTCACCGCCGGCCAGTTCAACAAGCGCCTGCGCGGACCCATCATGGAGGCCCTCGCGCAGGTCGACGCCGAGCCGTCGGCGAGCACCTTCCGCGTGGTCGTGAACCCCGAACTCGGCGACACCCACCTCACCGCGCCGGTCCCGGTCCAGTCGGCCCTCGCGCCGACCCCGTCGGCACCGACCCGGCCGAACGCCGAGGACTACAGCGAGCAGGCGGCACCGGCATCCCGCAACGACACCCGCCTCAACCCGAAGTACACGTTCGACAACTTCGTCATCGGCCAGTCCAACCGTTTCGCACACGCGGCGGCGGTCGCCGTCGCCGAGGCGCCGGCCAAGGCGTACAACCCGCTGTTCATCTACGGGGACTCGGGGCTGGGGAAGACCCACCTCCTGCACGCGATCGGCGATTACGCGATCAACCTCTACACGGGCATCAAGGTCCGGTACGTCTCGAGTGAGGAGTTCACGAACGACTTCATCAACTCGATCGTGAACAACCGCGCGTCGGCGTTCCAGGCCCGGTACCGCGACGTCGACATCCTCCTCATCGACGACATCCAGTTCCTGCAGGGTCGCGCTGAGACGCAGGAGGCGTTCTTCCACACCTTCAATCAGCTGCACGACCATGACAAGCAGGTCGTGATCACGAGCGATGTGCCGCCGCGTCACCTCACCGGGTTCGAGGACCGGATGCGGAGCCGCTTCGAGTGGGGTCTCATCACGGACGTGCAGGCCCCCGACCTCGAGACGCGTATCGCGATCCTGCGTAAGAAGGCGCAGTCCGAGCGCCTGCAGGTGCCCGACGACGTGCTGGAGTACATCGCCACCAAGGTGTCGAGCAACATCCGCGAACTCGAGGGCGCCCTCATCCGGGTGTCCGCGTTCGCGAGCCTGAACCGCTCGAACCTCGACATCTCGCTCGCGCAGACGGTGCTCCGCGACATCGTCGACCAGGACGACGCGAACATCATCTCGCCGACCGACATCATCTCGGCCACGGCCCAGTACTTCCGCCTCACGGTCGACGACCTGTACGGCTCGAGCCGTTCGCAGTCCGTCGCGACGGCTCGGCAGATCGCCATGTATCTGTGCCGCGAGCGCACGAGCCTGTCGCTGCCGAAGATCGGTCAACTGTTCGGCAACCGCGACCACACGACGGTGATGTACGCGTACAAGAAGATCAGCGAGCTCATGAAAGAGCGTCGCTCGATCTACAACCAGGTATCCGAGATCACCTCGCAGCTCGGCCGTTCCTCGCGCTGACGGCCCCACACGCCCGGGTGTGCGGCCGTACTTGACACGTGCCCGGCCGGACCACCAAAATGCCGTTTCCCACAGTGTGGAAAGCCTGTGGATAACTGTGCGTCACGGGCCGTCGGATGTGAACGAACGGCGACAGCCTGTGGATGAACGGATGACACGCATCAATCCGGCGTCGTCGAAATCACGCGTCTTTCCGCAGCCCGTGCACAAGTTACACGGATGTGGTTCCGGCTCGGCGACAGGGATCCACCGACTTATCCACAGTTTCCACAGCTGTTAACAAGAAGACAGAGAACTATCTAATGGAAGCCCGATCCGATCACACCCACGGGGTGCGGGCCCGTCGCGGCGAGCTCGGCAGAGCGCTTCCGGAGCGTCCTGTCGTGGGCACTAGCATGAGAGGGCCCATCTCGCCGTCAAGGGAGCATCAGTGAAGTTCCACGTCAACCGCGATGTATTCAGCGAAGCCGTGTCGTTCGTCGTGAAACTGCTCCCGCAGCGGAACCCGCAGCCGATCCTCGCGGGTGTGCTCATCGAAGCCGGCGACGACGGTCTGTCGCTCGCCGCGTTCGACTACGAGGCATCCGCCCGTACCCGCATCGAGGCGACGGTCGACGAGCCGGGCACGATCCTCGTCCACGGCCGACTGCTGTCCGAGATCGCGAGCCGTCTGCCGAACGCACCGATCCAGATCACGCAGGATGCCGACGGTGAGATCCTGCTGACGTGCGGTTCGGCGCGGTTCACCCTCGCGGCGATGCCCGTCGCCGAGTACCCCGCGATCCCCGAAGTCTCGGGCGACTCCGGCCTCGTCCCGGGCGACGACTTCTCGACCGCGATCGCGCAGGTCGCGTTCGCGGCCTCCCGCGACGACGTCACCCCGGTCCTGACGGGTGTGCAGCTCGAGGTGACCGGCAACGAACTCAGCCTCGTCGCCACCGACCGCTACCGCGTCGCGCTGCGCGAGATCAACTTCGACAGCGGCGCCGTCGCCCGCGAAGAGGCGACGACCGCGCTCGTCCCCGCGCGCACGCTGACCGAGGTCGGGAAGACCTTCGCGCACTCCGGCGACATCCAGATCTCGTTCTCCGGATCGGGTGATCGCGAGATCATCGCGTTCACGGCGGGCAACAAGACCGTGACCTCCCTGCTCATCAAGGGCAACTTCCCCCCGGTCCGGCGGCTTTTCCCCGCGCAGACCGAGCACTATGCGGTCGTCAACACGGCGGAGCTCGCCGAGGCCGTCCGCCGCGTCTCGCTCGTGCTCGACCGGTCGGCGCCGCTGCGATTCACGTTCTCCGACGAGGGCGTGTCGATGGATGCCGCGGGCACCGAGCAGGCCCGCGCCACCGAGTCGGTCGACGCGACGCTCGCCGGCGACGAGGTGACCCTCGGACTCAACCCGCAGTACCTGCTCGAGGCGCTCGGCGCCGTGAAGAGCGAGTTCACGCGCATCACGTTCACCTCGAGCGAGAACGCCAACAAGCTGAGCCCGGTCCTCATCACGCCGCAGACCTCGGGGACGCCCGAGAGCTTCAAGTACCTGCTGCAGCCGAACCTCCTGCTGCGCTGACCCCCGGCGTCCGTCCACATCGAGGCGTGTCGGAGCCTCGAGGGAGGGTGATCTGGTGATCGTGGAGCACCTGAGTCTCGTCGACTTCCGCAACTACGCGGCGGCCGACGTGAGTCTGGCCGCCGGTCCGAACGTGTTCGTCGGCCGCAACGGCCAGGGCAAGACCAATCTCGCCGAGGCGATCGGCTATTTCGCGACTCTGGGTTCGCACCGGGTGTCGCAGGATGCGCCGATGGTCCGGTACGGGGCGGATGCCGCCTTCGTCCGCGCCCGGCTCGGGTACGGCGACCGCCGCATCCAACTCGAGGCGCAGCTGAACCGGTCCGGCTCGAACAAGGCGCGCGTCAACGGGTCGCCGGTGCGCACCTCGGAGCTCCCGCGCTACGCGCAGGTCGTGCTCTTCGCCCCCGAGGACCTGCAGATCGTGCGCGGCGACCCGTCCGCGCGACGCCGGTTCGCCGATCAGCTCCTCGTGCAGCGCGCGCCCCGCATGTCGGGCGTGCTCGGCGACTACGACCGCGTGCTCAAGCAGCGCACGGCGCTGCTGAAGTCGGCGCGGGCTCGGGGACTGAAGGCGGAGCAGCTCACGACGCTCGACGTCTGGGACGACAAACTCATCTCGCTCGGCACCGAGATCATCCTGGCCCGCCTGCGCCTGGCCGAGGATCTCGCGCAGCCGATGCGCGACGCGTACGAGGCCATCGCCGGCGCCGACCACGACCCGCAGCTCGAATGGGTGCTCACGGTCGAGGGGTCCGACCCGGAGGACGACGCCGCACCCGTCGCGAAGACCGGTTCCGCCGTCGGGGCCGACGCGGTCGCGGCATCCTTCCGCGCCGGACTGGCGGCGAAGCGATCCCAGGAGCTCGAGCGCGGGGTGACCCTCGTCGGACCGCACCGCGACGACCTCCTCCTGCGCCTGCGCGGACTCCCCGTGAAGGGATACGCCTCGCACGGCGAGTCCTGGTCGACGGCGCTGTCGCTGCGGTTGTCGTCGGCGCAGCTGCTGCGCGACCAGTTGCGCCTCGGCGACCCGATCGTCATCCTCGACGACGTCTTCGCCGAGCTCGACGCCGACCGGCGCGCCCGTCTGGCGGGCGTCGTCGCCGATTTCGAGCAGGTCATCGTCACAGCGGCGGTCGAGGGCGACGTCCCGGCGTCGCTCCGGGTCCGCACCGTCCGTGTCGAGGCGGGCACGATCGTGACGGATGCCGATGTCTGACGCCGCCGGCATCCCCGAAACGGTCGCGACCTACCTTCGGCTGCGCGGACTCGAGCCGTCGGCCGCGAAGAAGCGCCGCCGCAAGCGGCGCAACGACGACGACGAGAACCAGCCGTTCACGCCGGGTCGCGATCCCAAGGGCGTCGGCGACCTGCTGGCCGACCTCACCCGGCAGTCGGGATGGGACGCGCAGCTCGCGAAGGAGGACCTCGTGCTCCAGTGGGCCGAGGTCGCCGGCGAGGAGACCGCGCGTCACGCGGATCCGGTCGCCCTGAGCGACGGCGTGCTCACCGTCCAGTGCGATTCGACGGCGTGGGCGAAGAACCTCCACCTCATGCGCGCGACGATCGTCACCGAGCTCATCCGGCGGTTCCCGGAGGCCGGCGTCGAGTCCGTGCGTTTCGTGGGGCCGGACGTCCCCTCCTGGAAATGGGGCCCCAGAGCCGTTCCAGGGCGGGGTCCACGCGATACCTACGGCTGACCGACGTCCCGGAGGCTTCGGAAAGGTTTCGTGCCGCCACAGCGGCGTTCAGCCGCGTAGGGAGGGCGTGAGGCACTAGACTGGGATCAAGCCCAGACGATGGATGTGGAGCGCGCGAAACCGATGACGTCAGATACCCCCGACAACACTCCCGAGGATCTCGACCCGCCCGCCGCACCCCGGATCCCCGCGGAGTACGGGGCAGACGAGATCCAGGTCCTCGAGGGCCTCGAGGCCGTCCGCAAGCGCCCCGGCATGTACATCGGTTCGACCGGTGAGCGCGGTCTGCACCACCTGGTCTACGAGATCGTCGACAACTCCGTCGACGAGGCCCTCGCCGGCTACTGCGACACGATCCACGTCACGATCCTGGCCGACGGCGGCCTGCGCGTCGTCGACAACGGCCGCGGCATCCCGGTCGACCCGCACTCCTCCGACCCCCGCAAGTCGACGGTCGAGGTCGTCCTGACCGTCCTCCACGCGGGCGGCAAGTTCGGCGGCGGCGGGTACGCGGTCTCGGGTGGTCTGCACGGTGTCGGATCGTCCGTCGTGAACGCGCTGTCGACCCGGTTCGAGGTCGAGATCGCGCGTCAGGGGCACATCTGGCGTCAGACGTTCTCGGGTGGCGGCAAGCCCGAGGGCCCGCTCGCCAAGGGCGAGGAGAGCGACAAGACCGGCACGACCATCACGTTCTGGCCCGACGCGGCGATCTTCGAGACCACCGACTTCGACTACAACACCCTCCGCACGCGCTTCCAGCAGACGGCGTTCCTCAACAAGGGTCTCCGCATCACCCTGACCGACGAGCGCCCCGAGGCCCTCGACGTCGTGGATCTGCCCGAGGGCGGTTCCGAGACCACGCAGCGCCACGACGACTTCCTGTACGAGCGCGGCCTGGTCGACTACGTCGAGTACCTCAACAAGGTCCGCAAGGCCGAGGTCATCAACGAGGAGATCATCGAGATCGAGTCGGAGGACACGGTCCGTCACATCTCGCTCGAGCTCGCGATGCAATGGACCTCGGGCTACACCGAGAACGTCTTCACCTTCGCGAACACGATCAACACGCACGAGGGCGGCACGCACGAAGAGGGTTTCCGTGCGGCGATGACGATGTACATCAACCGCTACGCCAAGGAGAAGGGCCTCCTCAAGGACAAGGACGAGAACCTCGCCGGCGAGGACATCCGTGAGGGCCTGACCGCCGTCATCTCGGTGAAGCTCTCCGAACCGCAGTTCGAGGGCCAGACGAAGACCAAGCTCGGCAACACCGAGGCGAAGGCCTTCGTGCAGAAGGTCGTCGGGGACCAGCTCATGGACTGGCTCGACCGCAACCCGCAGCAGGCGAAGCTCATCATCACGAAGGCCATCGAAGCGGCGACCGCGCGCATGGCCGCGCGCAAGGCGCGCGAGACGGCGCGTCGCAAGAGTGTCTTCGAGTCGGCATCCATGCCCGAGAAGCTCAAGGACTGCACGAGCAAGGACCCGTCGATCAGCGAGATCTTCCTCGTCGAGGGCGACTCGGCCGGCGGCTCGGCCGTGTCCGGCCGCGACCCCGAGCGTCAGGCGATCCTGTCGCTGCGCGGCAAGATCCTCAACGTCGAGAAGGCGCGGCTCGACCGTGCCCTGGGCAACGCCGAGATCCAGGCGATGATCCAGGCGTTCGGCGCCGGCATCGGGCCGGACTTCGACATCGAGAAGGCCCGGTACCACAAGGTCGTCCTGATGGCCGATGCCGACGTGGACGGTCAGCACATCACGACCCTCCTGCTGACCCTGCTGTTCCGCTACATGCGCGGGCTCGTCGAGGCCGGCTTCGTGTATCTCGCGCAGCCGCCGCTGTACCGGCTCAAGTGGTCGAACGCGCCGCACGAGTACGTGTACAGCGACGCCGAGCGCGACGCGCTGCTGCGCGAAGGGGCCGCGGCGGGCCGCCGCATCCCGAAGGACAACGGAGTGCAGCGCTACAAGGGTCTCGGCGAGATGAACGCCAAGGAGCTGTGGGAGACGACGATGGACCCCGAGACGCGCACGCTGCGTCAGGTGACCATCGACGACGCGGCCGCGGCCGATGAGATCTTCTCCGTGCTGATGGGCGAGGACGTCGAGGCGCGGCGCGGGTTCATCCAGCGCAACGCCAAGGACGTGCGGTTCCTGGACATCTGAGTCCGCCGCATCCGCCCCGGCACTCCGACGACGAACGAAGACTGAGAGAACATGGCTGACGAAGAGCGTCCCGACCCGAACGCCGGCTACCAGCACGGCAACATCGACCAGGTCGACCTCCAGGTCGAGATGCAGCGGAGCTACCTCGACTACGCGATGAGCGTGATCGTAGGTCGCGCGCTGCCGCGCGTCGAAGACGGCCTCAAGCCCGTGCACCGCCGCGTCATCTACGGCATGTACGACGGCGGGTACCGTCCCGACAAGAGCTACTCGAAGTGCGCCCGCGTCGTCGGCGAGGTCATGGGTCAGTACCACCCGCACGGTGACAGCGCGATCTACGACGCACTCGTCCGTCTCGTGCAGCCGTGGTCGTTGCGCTACCCGCTGGCCGACGGTCAGGGGAACTTCGGCTCCCCCGGCAACATGGGCGCCGCGGCCCCCCGGTACACCGAGACCAAGATGGCTCAGCTCGCCCTCGAGATGGTGCGCGACATCGACGAGGACACCGTCGACTTCGAGGACAACTACGACGGCCGCACCCGCGAGCCCGTCGTCCTGCCCTCGCGCTTCCCGAACCTCCTGGTCAACGGCTCGGTCGGTATCGCCGTCGGCATGGCCACCAACATCCCGCCGCACAACCTCCGCGAGGTGGCCGACGGCGTCATGTGGGCCCTGCAGAACCCGGATGCCTCCCGCGAAGAGCTCCTCGATGCGCTGATCGAGCGCATCCCGGGGCCCGACTTCCCCACCGGCGCGCAGATCCTCGGCACGAAGGGCATCCGTGAGGCGTACCGCACGGGTCGCGGCTCGATCACGATGCGCGCCGTCGTGAACGTCGAGGAGATCCAGAACCGCACCTGCCTGGTCATCACCGAACTCCCGTACCAGGTCAACCCCGACAACGTCGCCGCCAAGATCACCTCGCTCGTGCGCGAGGGCAAGCTCAGCGGCATCGCCGACATCCGCGACGAAACGAGCGACCGCACCGGTCAGCGACTCGTCGTCGTCCTGAAGCGCGATGCCGTCGCGAAGGTCGTCCTCAACAACCTGTACAAGCACACGCAGCTGCAGGAGAACTTCGGCGCGAACATGCTCGCCATCGTCGACGGTGTGCCGCGCACGCTGCCGATCGACGGGTTCATCAGCTACTGGCTCGCGCACCAGTTCGAGGTCATCGTCCGCCGCACCCGGTACCGGCTGCGCGAGGCCGAGAAGCGCATGCACATCCTGCGCGGCTACCTCAAGGCGCTCGACGCGCTCGACGAGGTCATCGCCCTCATCCGCCGCTCCCCCACGGTCGACGAGGCGCGCGAAGGGCTGAAGTCGCTCCTCGACGTCGACGACGCGCAGGCCGACGCGATCCTGACGATGCAGCTGCGCCGCCTGGCCGCCCTCGAGCGCCAGAAGATCGTCGACGAGGCGACCGAGCTCGAGCTCAAGATCGCGGACCTGAACGACATCCTCGTCTCGCGCGACCGCCAGAGCGGGATCATCGCCGAGGAGCTCGGTGAGATCGTCGCGAAGTTCGGCGACGAGCGTCGCACGCACATCCTGCACGGCTACGACGGCGACATGTCGATGGAGGACCTGATCCCCGAAGAGGAGATCGTCGTCACCGTCACGCGCAACGGCTACGTCAAGCGCACACGCAGCGACAACTACCGCTCGCAGCACCGCGGCGGCAAGGGTGTGAAGGGTGCGCAGCTGCGCGCCGACGACGTGGTCGAGCACTTCTTCGTCTCGACGACGCACCACTGGCTCCTGTTCTTCACGACCAAGGGGCGCGTCTACCGCGCGAAGGGCTACGAGCTCCCCGAGGGCGGACGGGATGCGAAGGGTCAGCACGTCGCGAATCTGCTCGCCCTGCAGCCCGGCGAGGACGTCGCGCAGATCCTCGACATCCGCGACTACGCCGCGGCTGAGTACCTCGTCCTCGCGACGCGCGACGGCAAGATCAAGAAGACGGCGCTCACCGAGTACGACACGAACCGGCAGGGCGGCATCATCGCGATCCGCCTGCGCGGTCAGGACGAGGAGGACGGCGACGAGCTCGTCAGCGCGATGCTCGTCGACTCGACCGACGACCTCCTGCTCGTCTCGCGCCTGGGCATGTCGCTGCGTTTCACGGCGAACGACGAATCACTGCGTCCGATGGGCCGTTCGACCGAGGGTGTGAAGGGCATGTCCTTCCGCGACGGCGACAGCCTGCTCTCGGCATCCGTCGTCCGTGACGAGGGATTCGTCTTCGTCGTCACCCAGGGCGGGTACGCCAAGCGCACCTCGGTAGACCAGTACCGCGTGCAGGGCCGCGGTGGTCTCGGCATCAAGGTCGCCAAGCTGCACGACGACCGCGGCGAGCTCGCGGGCGGTCTGATCGTCAGCGCAGACGACGAGGTCCTCGTGGTTCTTGCCAGCGGCAAGGTGGTACGCTCGGCCGTTGCTGAGGTGCCTGCGAAGGGTCGCGACACGATGGGTGTCGTCTTCGCTCGCCCCGATGACGACGACCGGATCCTCGCGATCGCCCGCAACGGCGAGCGGGGTCTGGCTGAGAGTGCGGGGGCCGAGGAGGCCGCCGCAGCTCCCGAGACCACCGAAGAGAGTGACGCATGAGCTCCGTAGCCGACAAGCTGGCCAAGAAGTCCTCGAGCCGGACGACCGCGAAGCAGGTCCGCCTCCGTCTCGTCTACGTCGACTTCTGGTCGGCCGTGAAGCTGTCCTTCCTGGCGGCCGTCGCCCTCGCGATCGTCACGGTCGTCTCGACGCTGCTCGTCTACCTCGTGATCAGCTCGACCGGTCTCGTCGGCCAGGTCGACGCCCTGCTGGGTGCGGTCAACGGCGAGAACACCTTCACGCTCGCCTCGATCCTCAACCTGCCCCAGGTGATGGCGTTCGCCGCGGTCGTCGCGATCCTGAACCTCATCGTCGTGACCGTGCTGGGTGCGGTCCTCGCGGGGATCTACAACCTCATGGTCAAAGTCACCGGCGGCCTGCTCGTCGGCTTCACCTCGAACTGAGTCGGATGCCGCGGCATCCGCTCACGCGACGGATGTCCCCAGCAGCAGACCCAGCGCCCAGGTGACGGCGAGGGCGAGCGCCCCACCGACGACGAGACGCACGACGGCCCGCCGCTTGCCGGCGCCGCCGAGGGTCGCCGAGATCGTACCGGTCAGACCCAGCGCGATGAGGACGGCGACGAACGTCGTCGGCACCCGCCATTCCGCCGGTGGCAGCAGGATCGCCAGGAACGGCAGCAGCGCGCCGAGCGTGAAGGCGATCGCCGACGACACCGCAGCCTGCCACGGGCTGGTCAGCTCGTCGGGGTCGATGCCGAGCTCGATGTCGAGGTGCGCGCGCAGGGCGTCGTGCGCGGTGAGCTCCTCGGCGACCTTCCGCGCGGTCTCCGCACTCAGCCCCTTCGCCTCGTAGAGTTCGGCGAGCTCGCCGAGTTCCTCGTCGGGCATCTCGGCGAGCTCCCGCGTCTCCTTCTCGATGAGCGCGCGCTCGGTGTCGCGCTGGCTGCTCACCGAGACGTACTCGCCGAGCGCCATCGAGATCGCCCCACCCACGAGAGCGGCGGACGATGCCGTGAGGATCGGTCCGAGGTCGCTCGTCGCACCGGCGACGCCGACCGCGACGGCGGCGACGCTGACGATGCCGTCGTTCGCGCCGAGGACACCGGCGCGCAGCCAGTTCAAGCGCTGGCCGAGGCCGGCGCCCTGCGGTTCGCGGTGGCCGGGCTCACGGGGGATGGTCGTGCTCATGAGGCCAGTGAATCAGATCGAACGGATGCCGCGGGCCGCCGCCGCCGCGGATTCGTCAAACGGCGCCCTCTTCGGGTAAAGTCTTGGAGGTTGCAGGCGTGAGCCGGCAACGACGGGGCTATAGCTCAGGCGGTTAGAGCGCTTCACTGATAATGAAGAGGTCCCAGGTTCAAGTCCTGGTAGCCCCACCGTCACCGCACCGGGGGCCTTAGCTCAGTTGGTAGAGCGCCTGCTTTGCAAGCAGGATGTCAGGAGTTCGAATCTCCTAGGCTCCACATTCCAGAAACGCCGGTTCCCCACAGGGTCCGGCGTTTCGCGCATCCCCGGTCGTCATATCCCGTCACGCCGCGACACGGATCGTCGTCTTCTTTGACACCCCTGCGGCCATGGCGGAGATTCGTTCGCACAGTCCTCGGAGCGAGGCGGAACGGAGCGGATGATGACGGAGACGACGGCGGGCCTCGAGCCCACGAAGTTCGCCTACTGGGTGCCCAACGTGTCGGGCGGACTGGTGGTGTCCTCGATCGAGCAGCGGACCTCGTTCGACCTGGACTACAACATCGAACTGGCCCGCACGGCCGAGCGCGTCGGCTTCGAGTACGCGCTCAGTCAGGTGCGGTACCTGTCGAGCTACGGCGCGGCGCAGCAGCACGAGTCGACGTCGACGAGCCTCGCCCTGCTCCTGGCGACCGAGAAGCTGAAGGTCATCGCGGCGGTGCACCCGGGCCTGTGGGAGCCGGCGGTCCTCGCGAAGTTCCTCCTCACGGCCGACAACTTCTCGAAGGGTCGCGCGGCCGTCAACGTCGTGTCGGGCTGGTTCAAGGACGAGTTCACCAAGCTCGGACTCCCCTGGCTCGACCACGACGAGCGCTACCGGCGGTCGGGCGAGTTCCTGCAGGTCCTGCGCAAACTGCTGACCGAGGAGAACGTCCGGTTCGCGGGCGACTTCTACCGGGTGAACGACTTCACTCTGCGGCCCGGACCCTACCCGGTGCCCGGGCGACCGCATCCGGAGATCTTCCAGGGCGGCAACTCGACGGCGGCGCGTTTCAACGGCGGCGCCTACGCGGACTGGTACTTCTCCAACGGCAAGGACTTCGACGGCTTCACCGAGCAGTACGACGAGGTCACCCGCATCGCGGCGGAGCACGGACGCCGCGTACGGTTCGGCCTGAACGGCTTCGCGATCGTGCGCGACACCGAGGCCGAGGCGCGCGAGCAGTTGCGCGAGATCCTCGCCAAGGCCGACACCGAGGCCGTCGAGGGCTTCCGCACGTCCGTCCAGCAGGCGGGTCCCGCGACCGCCGACCGCAAGGGGATGTGGGCGGACTCGAACTTCGAGGACCTCGTCCAGTACAACGACGGGTTCCGCACGCAGCTCATCGGCACACCCGAGCAGGTCGCCCGACGCATCGTCGAGTACCGCCGGCGCGGGGTCGACCTCCTCCTCCTCGGCTTCCTGCACTTCCAGGAGGAGCTCGAGCAGTTCGGCGAGAAGGTCATCCCTCTGGTGCGCGAACTCGAGGCTCAGACGGGGGTTGCGCAGCGTCACCACGCCGAGGTGTGAGGAATCTTGCGCTGATCTTGAGGTGATGTTGCGCTTCGCTTGCGCTGCACCCGACACCATGAATGGTGTCGCCGTTGGAGACGACCACCCGAAGCTCGGATCCATCGTGAGCAGTAACTCCGCTGGGGGACGCGGAGTTTCTGGGGGCTCTGCGCGACAGGGCCTGGGGTGCGTGGTTGGGGAGCTCGCACCCCAGGCAGTCCCCCCGCGTCGAGGGGGCGCGTAGGGTGAACGCGTGGACATCCGCGTCGCCGCGTACGCCGTCATCACCGACGGGGACCGCATCCTGCTCGCTCACTGGAACAGCCCCACGAGACCCGCGTGGACCATGCCCGGCGGGGGCATCGATCCCGGTGAGGATCCGAAGGATGCCGCGGTGCGCGAGGTCTTCGAGGAGACGGGGTTCCACGTGGAACTCGACGGCATCCTCGGCACCGACTCGCAGGTGATCGCCGCCAAGGACCGGCTGCACGGCGACGGGCCCATCCAGGCGCTCCGCATCCTCTACCGCGCGCACATCGTCGGCGGCGACCTCCGCAATGAGAAGGACGGATCTACCGACGAGGCGGCGTGGTTCCCGCTCAGCGACGTCCCGGCGCTGACCCGGGTCGGTCTCGTGGACACCGCCCTGCGGATGGCGGGGCTGCTGCCTCAGGCCTGACGCTCGCCCATCGCCTGCGAGATGTCGGCGACCGTCGCGCCGTAAGCACGGATGAGGTCGTCGGCGTCGACGAAGAGGCTGAAGCCGTGGGCGCCGGCTCCCATCGCGATCCGTCGACCCGTGATGGTCTCGTCCGCGTAGACGGGCCAGTCCGTCGTGCTGCCGATCGGTGTGATCGTGCCGCGCTCGAACCCCGTCGCCGCGAGCGCGAGCTCCGGTTCGGGCAGCCGCAGTTTGTTCACACCGACCACGGCCCGCAGCTTCGGCCACGAGATGGCGCGATGGCCCGGGATGAGGGCGAACAGGTAGGTGTCGTCGCTGCGCTTGACGACGAGGGTCTTCACGATGTCGGATGCCGCGAGACCCAGCAGCCGTGCGGCTTCCTCGAGACTCCCCGCGGCGGGCCGGGCGACGAACTCCACCGACAAAGACCGGGAGCGCGCCGCTTCAGCGACGCGCTCCGACGGTACGGGCGTGGATTCAGGCATCCGGTGCACGCAGCGGGTCGTCCGCCACCCACAGCTCGTCGTCGGCACGCAGCGTCTGCCACGCGGCGTAGAGCACACCGGCGGCCGCGGCGATGCCGAGGATGAGGGCGAGGACGCCGCCGGCGCTCGGGCCGCTCTTCTTCTCGGGGACGCTGAGCTTCTTCGTCGCCTTCTTGCCGGCCTTCTTCGCCTTCTTGCGGAAGTCGTCGGCGTCGAAGCCGCCGAGCCCCTTGCCCTTCGCCAGACGGAGACGCTTGTCGTTGGCGACGTCCCACACCGACAGGGCGGTACCGACGACGGCTCCCGCGGCGGGGACGAGGGCGCCGTTGAGCACCTTGCGTCCGGTCTCGACACCGCGGTCGACGTAGGGAGCGGCGTACCGCTCGTAGGAGTGCTTGGCGGCGGGCACCACGTGGTCGTGGTTGTACTTGCCGAGCTGGCGACCCGCCTCGCGGGCGACCTCACCGGCCTGGCCGACCAGCACCTGCTGGGACTCCCAGAGGTTCGCAGCCTGCTTCTGCAGCTTGCGGAGTTCCTTCTTGGTCTTGCGGTTGAGGCTCACGGGGCCCTCCCTTTTCGGGGTTCATCCGGGGACGTAGTGGGTCCATACTGCCAGACGCATTCAGGCTGTGAGGGGGGTTGCAAGTGAGAGGATGATGGGTATGCCGATTCACTCCGCTGTCGCAACCCTGCACACCACCCACGGCGACATCGTCGTCAACCTGTTCGGCGACCAGGCGCCGCGCACCGTCAAGAACTTCATCGGCCTCGCCGACGGATCCCAGGCGTGGACGCACCCCGCCACCGGCAAGCCGGGCGAGGGTCCCCTCTACACCGACGTCATCTTCCACCGCATCATCCCGGGCTTCATGATCCAGGGCGGCGACCCGCTCGGTCAGGGCGTCGGCGGACCGGGCTACAACTTCGACGACGAGATCAGCCCCGAGCTGACCTTCAGCAAGCCCTACCTCCTCGCCATGGCGAACGCGGGCCTGCGCCGCAACGCCATCACGGGCAAGGCCGAGGGCACCAACGGGTCGCAGTTCTTCATCACGACCGACCCGACCCCGTGGCTCAACGGCAAGCACACGATCTTCGGCAAGGTCGCCGATGACGCCTCCCGCAAGGTGGTCGACGCCATCAGCGCCGTCCCGACCGGGGCGCAGGACCGTCCGCTCGAGCCCGTCGTCATCTCGTCGATCGACATCGCCGAGGCCTGATCCCTTCGTGACCTCCGCCGACCCCCGGACCAATCCGGACAACTTCTGCTACCGGCATCCCGACCGTCAGAGCTTCGTGCTCTGCCAGCGATGCCTCCGCACCATCTGCCCCGAGTGCCAGACCCCGCTTCCGGTGGGGGTCATCTGCCCGGAGTGCCTCGCGGAGCAGCAGAAGGGCGCGCGGTCGGCCGAGGTGAGGCGGATGCCGGGGCGGTTCGCACGCAAGATGCGCAGCGACCGCCCCATCGTCACCTACGCCATCATGATCGTCACGGTCGCGGTCTACCTGGTGCAGCTGATCCCCGTCGTCGGCGGTGCGGTCACGGGTGCACTCGCCTTCGCCCCGCCGTATGTCGTGCCGGGCGCCGGTGCGCCCTTCGAGCCCTGGCGGATGGTGACGGTGGCCCTCGTGCACTCGACACCGCTGCCGTTCCACGTCGCCCTCAACATGCTCGCGCTGTGGGCGCTCGGACGCAGCCTCGAGCCCCTGCTCGGCAAAGCCCGCTTCCTCGCCCTCTATGTTCTGAGTGCGATCGGCGGGTCGGTCCTCGTGGCGCTCATCGCGCCGGGCTCGGCGGTCGTCGGCGCGTCCGGTGCCGTGTGGGGACTGCTGACGGCGATGCTCATCATCGGCCGCCACGTCGGTGCGAACATGCTGCCGATCGCGATCCTGCTCGGGATCAACCTGGTGTTCTCGTTCGTTGGCGCCGGGGTCTCGTGGCAGTCCCACATCGGTGGTGGCCTCGTCGGCCTGCTGGTCGGGTTCGTGTTCGCACGCACCCGCGCGCAGAACCGTCAGAAGCTGCAGGCGCTCCTGCTCGTCGTGATCGGCCTCGGCCTCGTCGCCCTGGCGGTCACGGTACCCGGTCTGCTTTACCTCTGAGTTATCCACAGGTTCATCCCCAGGTGGGGATGAATCACACGGGTGTAATTCCCGCCGGGGCAGAGGGATGCCGCAGGCTCAGCGCCAGCGCGTTGTCATGAGGAACCCGATGAACGCGATGCCGAAGCCGATCGCGAGGTTCCACGGTCCGATCTCGGGGATCGGGAAGGCCTGGCCGCTCAGGTAGAAGACGATGATCCAGATCAGACCGATGAGCATCAGCCCGAGCATGATCGGCTTGAACCAGACGGGGTTGGGGGCGGCTTCGCCCTCGGTCTGGACGAGTCGGTCGTCGTCCTTGTCTCCACGTGCCATGGGGGGAAGTCTACCTGCCAGCCCGGATTCAGCCTTCGCTGGCTAAACTCCGATCGTGACCGACTCCTCGCCCACGGAGCACCCCACCCGACGTTCACGTCGCCCGCGTCCTCGTCGTCGCGCCACGGTTGCGAGCGTCCTCGGCGAGATCCTCCTCACGTTCGGCGTGCTGACGCTGCTCTACGTCTCCTGGCACACCTGGATCGGTGACGCCATCGTGCAGAGCGAGCAGCACGCGGCGGCGCAGGCGCTCGCCGACGAATGGGCGAACGAGGCGCAGGAGGAGCCGGCACCGTCCGAGACACCCGCGCCCGACGCGACGGCCGAGCCCGGGTCCCCGGCGGCGATTCCCGTCCTCGGCGACCAGTCGCACGGTGACGTGTTCGGGATCATGAAGGTGCCGCGGTTCGGGGCGAACTGGCAGTTCAAGATCGCCTCCGGCATCACGCGGCCCGACATCCTCGATCGCGGGGAGATCGGGCACTACCCCGACACCGCGATGCCCGGCGCGGTCGGGAACACCGCGTACGCCGCGCATCGCTGGACCTCCGGGGCCCCCTTCGACCCCATCGACCGATTGGTCATCGGCGACGCGATCGTCATCCAGACGAAGGCGGGCTGGTACACCTACCGGTTCCGCTCGCTCGAGTACGTGCAGGAGACGCAGGTGCAGGTGCTGCTCCCCGTCCCCAATCAGCCGGACGTCGAGGCCAACGGCCGATACCTGACGCTCACCAGCTGCGCGCCGAAACTGAACTCCCTGGAGCGCATCATCGCCTACGCCGTGTTCGACGAGTTCACCCCGACCGCCGACGGCCCGCCGGCGTCGCTGACCGGCGGGGTGGGCGCCTGATGTACGCGGCTCTCTGGCGTGTGCTGCCCGGTCCGTGGTGGGTGCGGGTGCTGATCCTGATCGTGCTGGCCGCGATCATCCTGTACCTGCTCTTCTACTACGCGTTTCCATGGGTCTTCCACACGCTGTGGCCGAGCGAGGAGTCCACCGTCGGCGGCGGCGGGTGACCAGCGGCATCCGTGTCCTCGTCGTCGACAACCACGACAGTTTCGTCCACACCCTGATCGGGTACCTCGCCGAGTTGGGTGCCGACGTCGAGATGGTCGAATCGGATGCCGCGGATGCGTTCTCGCGCGTGGACGCGGCCGACGGCGTCGTGATCTCTCCCGGCCCCGGCACGCCCGAGGATGCGGGTGCGTCGATTCAGATCGTCCGGCGGTGCGCCGCCACCGCCACCCCCCTGCTCGGCGTGTGCCTCGGGCATCAGGCGATCGCGGTCGCGTTCGGCGGGGTCGTCTCGCACGCTGCCGACCTCATGCACGGACGCACCTCGCCCGTGCACCACGACGGCACCGGGGTGTTCGCGGGACTGCCGTCGCCGTTCACGGCCACGCGCTACCACTCGCTCGCCGTCGAGCGCGACCGCGTTCCGGCCGACCTGCGCGTCACGGCATGGACGGAGTCCGGCACGGTCATGGCGCTCGCGCACCGTTCGCTGCCGCTGGTCGGGGTGCAGTTCCACCCGGAGAGCGTGCTCACCGAGGGCGGTTACCTGCTGCTGGGCACGTGGCTGGAGGGCGTCGGAGTGACGGATGCCGCGGCGCGAGGCGCCGGGCTCTCGCCGCACCGGAGCGTGGTGTGATCGACCGGGTCAGCCGCTGCAGGTCGTGAGGACGATCTCAGAGCCCACGGGCACCTCGCCGATCGCCGACTGGACTTTGACCATCCGCGGGTCGGTGGCCGGGCACGAAGCATCCTCCTGGACGACGGGCTCGAGGCGGTACTCGTCCGAGCTGAGGATCTCGGCGGCCTTGTCGACCGTGTAGTTCAGCGCGAAGTCCTCGACGGTGACGGTGCCGGTGGCGACGACGAGGTCGACGGCAGTGTCGAGGGGGACCTCTTCGCCAGCGGTCACGGGCGCGCCGTCCACGGATCCGCTGATCACGACATCGGCCGCCAGGGCGGGGTCGTTGCGTCGCGTGATCGAACCGAGCGTGAGGCCCTCCTGCTCGAGGGCGGTCGTCACCTCGTCGACCGTCAGATTGGCGAGGGTGGGGATGGCGGCCATCTCGACACCCTCCGAGACGTACACGGTGACCTGGTCTCCCGGTGCGACGGTGGTGCCGGCCGCGGGGTCGGTGCGCACCACGGCGCCCTCGGGGACGTCGGCGCTCGTCTCGCCGACCTGCAGCGGCTCGAGCTGGTCCTTGCCGAGGACCTCCTGCGCGCGGTCCCAGGTCATCGTCACGACGTCGGGGACGGTGAGCGCGTTCGGGGTGACGGTCCCCTCCTCCGGGCGGATCGTGTTCACCCAGATGAAGACCGACACGAGCAGCACGGCGAGCATCGCGATGCCGGCCCACACCCACGCGACGGGTGGCCCGGCCTGCGTCCGGCGCATCGTGTCGTCGCTCGTCAGTTGGCGCAGCGACCGCGCCGTCTCGGCTGCCTGCTTCGGGTCCGGTCCGTACAGCTCGTTGCTGAGGTGCTCGACGCGTCGCTTGCTCGGCGCCTTGCGGCCGGTCGCGGCGGCGAGGGCGTCGCGGAAGGCGACGGCGGTCTGCGGCCGCTGGAACGGGTCCTTCGCGAGCGCGCGCAGCACGAGGGCGTCGAGCGACCGCGGCACGGTCTCGACCACCTCGGACGGCGGGACGGGCGCCTCGGACACGTGCTGATAGGCGACCGCGATCGGGTTCTCGCCGCGGAACGGCGGCTGCCCCGTCAGCAGTTCGTAGAGGACGATGCCGGCCGAGTAGATGTCGGCGCGGGCGTCCACAGGGTCGCCCTTGGCCATCTCGGGCGAGAAGTACGACGCGGTTCCGATGATCGCGGTGGTCTCGGCGACCGTCGACGACGAGTCCGACACGGCACGCGCGATGCCGAAGTCCATGACCTTCACCTGACCGGCATCCGTCACCATCACGTTGCCGGGCTTGATGTCGCGGTGGACGACGCCGGCCCGGTGGGAGTACTCGAGGGCTTCGAGGATGCCGTCGGTGTAGCGCAGGGCGTCCTCGATCGGGACGGGACCCTCGCTGATGATGTCCTTCAGCAGGCGCCCCGAGACGAGCTCCATGACGATGTACGGTTCGGGATGCGGCTGACCCGCGGCATCCGTCCTCGTCTCCTCACCGGCATCGAAGACACGGACGATCGCAGGGTGCGACATGCGCGACGCGGACTGCGCCTCGAGGCGGAACCGCGTGCGGAACGCCCCGTCGGCGGCGAGATCCGGCTCGAGGATCTTGATGGCGACGTCGCGCTCGAGGGTGAGGTCCTGCCCGCGGTACACCGAAGCCATGCCGCCTCGGCCGATGAGGTCATCGACGCGGTAGCGGCCCGAAAGCACGCGTTGCTGAACGGACACATCACTCCCCGGAATGGAACCCGGACAGCCTATCCGACCCCGCTCGAAAGCCCGCTGAAAGCGGTCGTGGTCAGCCGTCGCCCTCGCCGTCGGCCGGCGGGGTCTCCTCGGGCGCGGGCACGATCGACGCGGACGCCTCGGGGGAGCTCCCCGACTCGCGCTCGGTGCTCTCGCCCGTGCACGTGACGGTGTAGGTCACCGAGAGGGCCTGGCTGTTCTCGTCGACGACGATCTTCGCCGGGCGCTGGTCGATGCCGAAGCTCGCCGTCGACTCGCCGTTCGTGTCGAAGATGCCACCCGAGAGCGTCATCGTGTAGCTCGACGCCGTGGGAGCGCCCGCGGGGCAGGTGTAGCTGTCCCACATGACCTGGACCGTCGATCCGGCGGTGACGGTGCCGTCGCCGTTGCCACCCTCGATGCGGGGGGCGGCGGGGACTCCGAGCGCCGCGGCGTCGGCGTAGTACAGCAGCGTGATCTCGCGGTCGAAGCGCACGTTGCCGGTCGGGTCGACGCTGTAGACCTGACCGGCCTCCGCGTCGGTGTCCGCCTCGGCACCGCGCTCGCAGACGACGTTGTCGAAACCGTTGTCGTTGAGGATCGCGGTGGCTTCCTCGCACGTCTTCCCCTCGAGCCCCAGGGTCGCGGGGTTCGCGGTCGTCGGCTCGGTCTCGGTGGGGGTCGGTGCGGGTGAGGTGGGCGGGACGCTCGCGCTCGACGGGGGGTTCGAGGGCGTGTTGCTCGGAGCCGCGGTGTTGCCCTGCGGCATGAACAGCGTGATCAAGAAGCCGACGAGGACGATCGTCAGCAGCGCGATGAGCGCGACCAGGGGCCACGTCCACGGGCTGCGCTTCTTCTTGCGCTGCGTCCCCGCGGGCGAGGCCTGGTCGGTCGACAGCGCGGCCGTGCCCGTGCCGACGGCGGCGGCCGCACCG
>NZ_JAMXSA010000031.1:0-32536 GCF_024124465.1 Microbacterium sp. CnD16-F | reverse complement strand
CGCCGTCGCGCGCGCCGTAGTGGCCGGCGACGCCGGCCGCTGTGCAGGGCACGCCCGCGACGCGCAGGCACACGTCGGCCATGCCGCGGACGGGCGCGTCGCCGATGATCGGCGAGACCCCGACGACCGGCGCGGACGCGGCACGGAGCGCGTCGGCCAGGCCCGGGACGGCGAGGATCGGACCGATCGAGACGATGGGGTTCGAGGGGGCGACGAGAATCGCGTCGGCCGCCGCGATCGCGTCCCGCACGCCGGGCGCGGGGACGGACGCATCGATGCCGGGGTTCTCGAAGCGAACGGGCTCGAGCCTGGCGCGGTGGCGGGTCCACCACTCCTGGAAGTGCATGCGCCCGGCATCCAGCACGACGTGGGTGTCGACCTCGGTGTCGGTCATCGGCAGGAGGGTCGCGCCGAGGTCCCACCGGGCCTGCAGCCGCGCGATCGCCTCGGTCGGGGTGAGGCCCTCGCGCAGCCACGACGTGCGGGCGATGTGCGCGCCGAGATCGAGGTCGCCGAGCAGGAACCACTCCCAGCCGACGTTCCACGCGGCCAGTTCATCGGCGACGCGGCGCGAGTCGCCGGCGCGCCCCCACCCCTGCGCGAGGTCCTTCACGCCGGCGAGCGCGTAGAGCATCGAGTCGACGTCGGGCTGCAGGCGGAGCCCGCTCAGCCACAGGTCGTCGCCGGTGTTGCAGACGACGGCGAGCTCGCCGCCCCGAGCCCGGAGCTCGTCGCGGAGGCCGGTGGCGAAGGTCGAACCGCCGACACCGCCGGCGAGCAGGACGACGCGGGGAGCGGAGGTCGAGGTCACGCATCCAGCGTACGGTCGCCGTATCCTGGGCCGATGCCCGAGGCCCCCGCACCGCTGACCGTCTGGCCGCTCGTCGGTATCGGCGAGATCATCCCCGGTGCCGACCTGGTCGATGAGATCGTGGCCGCCGCGGCCGGAGCCCTCCAGGACGGCGACATCCTGGTCGTCACCAGCAAGATCGTCTCCAAAGCCGAGGGCCGCTACCGTGACGCGGCGGACCGCGATGCGGCGATCGCTGAGGAGAGCGTGCGCATCGTCGCCGAGAACAAGGCGGGCACGGTCCGGATCGTCGAGAGCCGCTTGGGCATCGTCGCCGCCGCCGCGGGCGTCGATGCGAGCAACACCCCCGACGGTCTGATCCTGCTGCTGCCCGAGGACCCCGACGCGTCGGCGCGCGCCCTGGCCGCCGGCATCCGGGAACGCACCGGGGCGACGGTGGGGGTGATCGTCTCGGACACCCTGGGCCGCGCGTGGCGTGAAGGGCAGACCGACAGCGCGATCGGCGCGGCCGGAGTGGTCGTCATCGAGGACCTGCGCGGCGCGACGGATGCCTCGGGCCGCCCCCTCGCCGTCACGCTCCCCTGCGTCGCCGACGAGCTCGCCGGCGCGGCCGACCTCGTCAAGCGCAAGTCGAGCGGGATGCCGGTGGCCGTCGTCCGAGGCCGCGGCGACCTCGTCGGCGACCTCGACCTGCCCGGCGCCCGCTCGATCGTGCGGCCCGCCGAGCGGGACCTGTTCGGTGAGGGAACGCGCGAGGCGTACGCCCGCGGCCACGCCGACGGCCTCGCCCAGGCCGGGGGATAACCCGAACGGAGGTCTCCGGACGGCCCCGATGTGGCCCGCGGACCCCGCCCCTAGCGTGGTGACATGACTTCCGACACCTCCGTCCCGCCCCGACGGCTCCGGCCGCTGCGGCGCCTCGGCGCCCTCGCGCAGCTGGCCGCCGTCGCGGTGGCGGGCACCGGCATCCTCACCACCGTCGTCACCCTGGTCAGCACGGGGATCGGTACGGTGCTCGTCCTCGGCATCGGCATCCTCTTCCTCATCGCGGCGCTGTACCTCGCGTGGGCGGCGTCGTGGCTCGAGCACGAGCGCGCCGAGGGCCTGTACCGGCACGGCATCCCCCAGCTGCGGATCCGCACGAGCGGGCAGCCCGGGTTCCGCGGACTGCTCCGCACCCTGTGGCTGCAGTTCATCGACGGCGGGATGTGGCGCGGCATCGGCAGCCTCGCGATCGCCACCGTCCTCGGCTGGATCGTCATCGGGGCGACGTGGGCGGTCATCGGGTCGGTCGGCCTCGCGTTCTCACCGCTGACCGGGGATGCGGGCGGCACGCTGCCCCTTACCGGGATCGCCGTCGCGGACGGCTGGGCCGTCGCCGGGGGCGTCGTCGCGGCCCTGGTGAGCCTCGGCATCCTGTTCGGGATCTCCCTCCTCGACGACCTGCTGACCCGGTCGATCCTCGTCCCCTCCCGCGAGGCCGTCCTCGCCGAGCAGGCGCGTGCCGCCGGCGCGCAGCGCGCCGGCGCGGTGCGGGCCAGCGAGGTCGAGCGCACCCGCATCGAACGCGACCTGCACGACGGCGTCCAGCCGCGGCTCGTCTCGGTCGGGATGACCTTGGGGCTCGCGCAGCAGAAGATCGACTCCGACCCGGTCGCCGCGAAGGCGCTGATCGACGAGGCGCACACCTCGACGAAGGCCGCCATCACCGAGCTGCGACAGTTGGCCCGCGGCATCCATGCGTCTGTCCTCGACGACCGGGGACTTGATGCCGCCCTCTCGGCCCTCGCGGCACGGTCCCACGTACCCGTCGCCCTCGACGTCCGCCTCGACGAGAGGTGCAGCGCCACCTCGGAGGCCGCGGTCTACTTCGTCATCGCCGAGTCCCTCACCAACGCCGCCAAGCACGCCCGCGCCACCGAGGTGCGCGTCGTGGTCCGCAGCCGCGGCGACGCCCAGACCGGCCGCCTCATCTGGGCGCGCGTCGAGGACAACGGCATCGGCGGGGCTCGCGTGCTCCCCGGCGGCGGCCTCGACGGGATCATGAACCGGGTGCTCGCCGCCGGCGGCACCGCGACACTCGACAGCCCGGCCGGTGGGCCGACGTCCCTGGAGGTGACGGTCCCGTGCGCATCCTGATCTGCGAGGACTCCACGCTGCTGCGCGAAGGCCTGGTGCGCGTGCTCGAGGACGCCGGTCACACCGTCGTCGCTGCCCTCCCCCACGCCGACGCCCTCGTCGACACGGTGACCGAGACCGGGCCCGAGCTCTGCATCCTCGACGTGCGGCTGCCGCCGACCTTCACCGACGAGGGCATCCGGGCGGCGCTGACGCTGCGGGCGCAGCATCCGACCCTCCCCGTCCTGGTGCTCAGCCAGTACGTCGAGGAACGGTACGCGAGCGACCTCATCACCGGCCAGAACGCCGCCCTCGGGTACCTGCTGAAGGACCGTGTCGCCGATGTGCGGGACTTCCTCGACTCGATCGATCGGATCGCCGCCGGCGCGACGGTCCTCGACCCCGAGGTGGTGGCGCAACTGCTGACGCGCCGCGCCCGGGACGAGCGGATGGCGCGCCTCACTGATCGCGAACGCTCGGTACTCGCGCTCATCGCCGAGGGCAAGAGCAACGCCGCGATCGCGGCGGCGCTGTTCGTCTCGGAGGCGAGCGTCGAGAAGTACATCACCTCCCTCTTCCAGAAGCTCGGCCTCGAACAGGACGAGCACGGCAACCGACGGGTGCTCGCGGCGCTCGTCCACCTCGAACACAGCGCACCGCCCGCCCCCGGGCATCCCGATCAGAACGGAACACTCCGATGAGCATCGACCTCACTCCCCCGCCCGCCGCGTCGGCACCCACCGGCACGCAGCCGCCGCAGCCGCCGCGCCCGTCGGCGCAGATCGTCGCCATCATCGCGATGTGCCTGGGCGGCCTGCTGCTGCTCGGCGCACTGGTGTCGGGAATCGGCTCGATCGCCTACGCCGCGTCCGTTCGCGGCACCGGCGGCGGCACCGCCGACACGAGCGGGGTGGACGCCCTCTCGCTCGACGTCTCGGCGGGCCACGTGGTGGTGCAGTACGCCGACGTCGACCAGGCGATCCTCGAGGTCGCCGGCGGCGACGGGAACTGGAGGCTCGAGCGGCGCGACGCGACCCTCAGCCTCACCAACGACCGTCCCTGGTGGGCGTTCCAGGTCGGGTTCGGCTGGGACGACAACCGGGCCACCCTGACCCTTCCCGCCGCGATGGAGCAGCAGCGGCTCGACGCGGACTTCGACGTCTCGGCGGGCTCGCTCACCGCCGACGGCACCTACGGGCGCCTGGAGCTGCACGTCGGCGCGGGTGATGCGGACGTCTCGGGCACCGCCGACGACGTGCGGGTCGACGTCAGCGCTGGCGAGGCGGATGTGCGCGTCGACGGCGCCGCGCGCGCGAACCTCACGATCGGCGCCGGCCAGATCATCGCCGACCTGACGGGCAGCGCGCTCGACGAGATCCGGGCCGACGTCAGCGCCGGCACCCTCGTCGCGACCGTCCCGAACGAGCCGTACGACGTGACCTCCGACGTCTCGGCGGGCTCGTTCGACAACCAGCTCGACACGTCCGACGGCGCCACCCGCACCGTCGACGTGCAGGTCTCGGCCGGCTCCGCCACCTTCCGCCCCGCCGACTGACCCGCTTCGCGCCACGAGCCGACGCGACGTGCGCTCCACACCCCGTGGAGGCAGCACTTCGCGTCGGCTCGACGCTTTGTAGGTCAGCCGACGCGGTCGGGCTGGCGCGGCTCGCCAGAGCGGTCTCGACGACGCGTCGCGGCGGGCCGCGGCATCCGCTCTGCGCGTCGCGACGGGCAGGGGCGCGGCGGTCGTCGTCGTGACGCACGACCTCGGCGTACTCGGGGAGGTCGATGAGGTGGTGACACTGGCGGAGGGCCGGATCGGCGCGTCTGTCATGCGTGGACGGAGCCTCGATAACGTGAGTAGCGTTGAGGGGTGACCAACGCTCCGATCGATGCCACCACCACCTCCGCCTGGGCTGAACTCGAGTCGCTGAAGGCGGGCTTCACCCCGGACCTCCGCGGCTGGTTCGCGTCGGACCCGGAGCGCGTCGCCAAGCTGACGCACGACGTCGCGGATCTGCACGTCGACCTGTCGAAGAACCTCGTGACCGACGAGGTCGTCGCCGCGCTGGTGCGTCTCGCCGAGCAGACCGGTGTCGCCGAGCGGTACGCCGCGATGCTCGCGGGCGAGCACATCAACACGACCGAGGACCGCGCCGTGCTGCACACCGCGCTGCGCCGTCCGGCCGACGCCGTGCCGTCGCTGACGGTCGACGGCCAGGACGTGGACGCCGATGTGCAGGGCGTGCTCGACGCGATGGCGGAGTTCGCCGGACGGGTGCGGTCGGGTGAGTTCACCGGCATCACGGGCAAGAAGGTCGAGACGGTCGTCAACATCGGTATCGGCGGGTCGGACCTCGGCCCGGTGATGATCTCGGCGGCGCTGGAGCCGTATGCGGATGCCGGCATCTCGGCACGCTTCGTCTCGAACATCGACCCGTTCGACATCGCGTCGAAGACGAAGGACCTCGACCCCGAGACGACGCTGTTCATCGTCGCGTCGAAGACGTTCACGACGCTCGAGACGCTGACGAACGCGCGCCTCGCGCGGGACTGGCTGTGGGAGGGCCTCGCGTCGGCGGGGGCGATCGACGGCAGCGACGAGCAGAAGAAGGATGCCGTCGCCCACCATTTCGTCGCGGTGTCGACGGCGCTCGACAAGGTCGCGGAGTTCGGGATCGACACGGCGAACGCGTTCGGCTTCTGGGACTGGGTGGGCGGCCGCTACTCGGTGGATTCGGCGATCGGGCTGTCGCTCGTGATCGAGTTCGGACCCGACACGTTCCGCGAGCTGCTGGCCGGGTTCCACGCCGTGGACGAGCACGTGCGGACGACGCCGCTGGCGCAGAACGTCCCGGTCCTGATGGGGCTGTTGAACGTCTGGTACACGAACTTCCTGGGCGCGCAGTCGCACGCGGTGCTGCCGTACGCGCAGCAGCTGAGTCGGTTCGCCGCGTACCTGCAGCAGCTGACGATGGAGTCGAACGGCAAGTCGGTGCGCTGGGACGGCTCCCCCGTCACGACCGACACCGGCGAGGTGTTCTGGGGTGAGCCGGGGACGAACGGCCAGCACGCGTTCTACCAGCTGATCCACCAGGGCACGCGGCTGATCCCGGCGGACTTCATCGCGTTCGCGAACCCGGCGTACGCGCTGACGGACGGCGACCGGGACGTGCACGGACTGTTCCTGGCGAACTTCCTGGCGCAGACGAAGGCGCTGGCGTTCGGCAAGACGGCCGAGGAGGTCGAGGCCGAGGGCACGACCGGTGCGCTCGTCGCGGCGCGGACGTTCCCCGGCAACCGTCCGACGACGTCGATCTTCGCGCCGTCGTTGACCCCGCGTGTGCTCGGCGAGCTCGTCGCGCTGTACGAGCACATCACCTTCACGCAGGGCGTGATCTGGGGCATCAACTCGTTCGACCAGTGGGGTGTGGAGCTCGGCAAGCAGCTCGCGATGCAGATCGCGCCGGCGATCGAGGGCGACAGCGACGCGTTCGAGTCGCAGGATGCCTCGACCAAGGCGCTGCTGGAGTACTACCGCGACCACCGGGCCTGACGCGCCCGATGCGCCTCGAGATCGAGGTCGGCGGCTGGGAGCACGACTGTTGCGGCCCTGAGCTCGTCCGGTTCACGCACGTGGAGTGGACCGTGATCCCCGTGCCCGACGGTCCATTCCTCGAGACGCATCACGGCTTGGATGAGACGGAGGGCCCCGAGGTCACCGACGTCACCGGCACGATCGTGGAGCTGGAGGCCATCGAGCGAGATGGTTCGCGCACGACGATCGCACGTGTGCCCAGCGGGCGCGCCCTCCGCGGGATGGACGAAGACGACGCGGGTGACGTCATCGAGCTGTACACCGACCGCCTCATCGACGTATCTGACGATGGCTTCATCGTGACCGTAGAGGTGACGGACTGAGGTCGGCTAGAACGGTGGTGGTCCGGGTGGGTCGGTGGTGAAGGTCGGGATGCGGCGTTCGGGCCTCACGAGGTAGACCCGGCCGGCGGGTGAGGTCCATTCGAGTGCGCCGCCGGGTTTCGCTTCAACCTGCCAGTCGGAGTGGTGTTTGAGGGTGTGATGCCCGCGGCACAGCGGGGCGAGGTTGTCGGCGGCGGTGTTCCCGCCGTGGTGCCAGTCGATGGTGTGGTCGAGGTCGCACCGGTCGGCGGGGATGCCGCATCCGGGTGCCATGCACCGGGCGGCCCGCCAGGTGACGAGCCGTCGCAGGTCGGCGGGTGGCCGGTACTGCTCTCGTCCGACGGAGAGGACGACCCCGGTTTCGGGGTGGGTGAGCACCCGCATCCACCCCGACGCCGCCCCGCACAGTTCCCGCGCCTTATCGAGGGGGATCGGGCCGACGCCATCGACCTGCGCGGCGGGACCGTCACCGGTGAGGAGGGTCAGGGCGGGAACGGTGACCGCCACCGTAGGGCGGATACCGCGCGCGGAGTCGGGGAGCGCGTCGGTTTCGCCGTCGAGGAGCAGGTCCCCGAACACATCGGCGCGCTTCTGATCCAACGTCCGCTCATCGTCGGGTGCGGTCAGGGTTTTCGCGATCGCGGTGAGCCTGCCGGCGATCGCGTGTGCTTCGACTGCGGGCAGGTGCGCGGTCAGCCACGCCATCCCATCCACCCCCGCATCCACCCGCACGTATCGGTGTGCGACGGCGGCGGCGTGCTGTTCGGCGAGGGTCGCTTCCTGCTCGCGGTCGACGATGCGTTTCATCGCGCGCCGGAACGGCCCGGTCGGGAGTTCTTCCGCGAGGCTCAGCACCTCAGACACGAGCCCCGCGGTCACGTCGTCGAGCTGGTCGAGCCCGTCGACGATGATCGTCGCGTGGGTGTCGGTGATGTCCGCACGGCTCATCGCCTCCCACACCTTCGGGTACCGGCGCAGCAGCGCGTGCCCGACACCCATCAACCGTCCCGCGGCGTGCTCGGTGATCCGCAACGCGGCGGCGACTTCGAGCCGCACCGACCGTTCCACGAACGCGACCGGCTCGTCCCGTCGGCGGGCGTCGGCGATCGCGTCGTCCCACAACTCGACGATGCACGCGTACCGCTGCGCGGCGTGGATGGTCGCCATGTCCGCGCTCAGCACCACCCAGTCCAGGGTCGTCGGGATCCCTTCCGGGACCTCGTCGCGACGATCGGCTGAACTGGACATAGTCCCAGACTAGGAGGGGGTTCCGACATCGCTTTCGGCTGTCGCCCGGCATCCGTCCCGCCGCTCGTCGAGACGTCGCAGATGGTCGCCTTCGATGCCGCCGGCCGACCATCTGCGACGTCTCAGCGCCACCACCCGGCCACCGCAGACGCACACCACCCGCTAGCGTGCAGGCATGCGCAGACGCAGACTCACCTGGACGATCGGCGGCGTCGGACTGATCGCCGCGGGTGTCGCCGGGATGCTGCAGGGTGCCGCCCTGGGAACGCCCCTCATCGACACGCTCGCCCTCCTCGTCGACACCCTGTAGGCGGCGTCGGTCCTCGTGTTCGCGATCGGCTCGTCGTCGCACGACAGCGTCACCGCGCGGAGGCCGCTCGGCACGATCGCGCTCATCCTCCTCGCGCTCTGGTCGTCCGCGATGCGGGTCATCGGCCTGTTCCAGGACCCGACGAACCCGACGCCGATCGTCCCGTGGGAGGTCACCATCCTCATCCCCCTCGCGCTCAGCCTCGTCGCCGTCGTGCAGATCGCACGCGCGGGCGTCGTGCCGCGCCGGTGGCGGTGGATGCCGGCCATCGCCCTCGGTGTGCAGGTGGCATCGGTCGCCCTCTGCCAGCTCCTCATGATGGACCCGGCGACCACGATGCAGACCGTCGGACTCGCCTCCGCCCTCGGGATGATCGGCTTCCTCGCCGGCACCCTGGGCCTCGGCATCGTCGCGCTTCTCGCGGTCGCGTCGGAACGACCGGCATCCGTTCCCGTGTTTTCGTCGCCGAACGACTCACCTAACGACTGACCCTGGACAACTCCCAGCCGCAGCGGGACCCTGGTCGCACACCTCGGCGAAGGAGACGACCATGTTCCAGGTGGACGGCGCGTACAGCGGCTTCGCGGTCGACGACATCGATGCGGCGCGAGAGTTCTATGCCGACACCCTCGGCCTGGAGGTCGTCACACTCGACAACGGCTTCCTGCAGCTCCACCTGGCGTCGGGAGCCGCTGTGCTCATCTATGCGAAGCCGCACCACGAGCCGGCCGGCTTCACGATCCTCAACTTCCCCGTCGACGACGTCGACGCCGCCGTCGACGAGCTCAACGCGAAGGGGGTCGAGACCGCGATCTACGACGACATGCCCACCGACTCGAAGGGCATCATGCGCGAGACGGGCGGCTCGGTGATCGCATGGTTCCGCGACCCGGCCGGCAACGTGCTCGCCGTGCACGAGCGCTGAGGCTCAGGACTCCCAGTACCCCACCGCGCACAGCAGCCGCGTCTCGTCGTCGGCACCCGCGGGCGGTTCGATCGCCGGCGGGAACACACCCCACTGGCGCCATTCGTCGGCGTGGGGCACGACGTGCTCGTTCAACCCCTCGATGAGCTCCGGCGACAGGTGGAACGGGATGCCGAGCCGTTTCGCGATCAGCCACGCCTGGAACGCGCGGTACGTCGCCAGGTGCGCATACCCCTCGTTCGCGGGATAGTCGCCGTACTGGAAGCGGAACACCGTTCCCGGCGCGACGCCCTCGCGCACCGCAGCGGTCGCGGTGTCGTTCAGCCGGTCGTACGACCCGATCGGCTCGTCGCCGAGCAGGTCCGCGTCCCGGAAGTCGTCGCCGTCGGCGACCGACTTCCCGGCGAGGACATCGGGGACCCACGCCTCGTCGTACGCGTGCGCGAAGAGGATGTCGCGGAAGGTGGGGTCAGGGGTGGACGTCCACTCCTGCGGCGCCGGCTTCGACAGGTCGGCCGCGTCGATGCGATCGATGACGGAGCGCAACGCGGCATCCGCCTGGAGGAACAGCTCATCGGCTTTCATGGCGACACGGTACGACCGGCCCCCGACATCCGTCACGCCCCGTGCACGTGGATGCGCTCGCCCGACGCGCTGAAGATGCTCACCACCTCGGCCGGGCCGTCCGAGGTGGCGCTGATGCTGTGCGGCAGGCGCGTGTCGAACTCCGCCGCCTCGCCCGCCCCGATGAGATGCTCCCGCCCGTCGAGCACGAGCCGGATCGTGCCGCTCAGGACGTAGAACCACTCCACCCCGTCGTGGACCTTCGGCGACGGCGCGGCACCGGAGGCGGGGAAGCGGATCTTGTACGTCTGCACCGGCGAGTGCTCGAGCGTGAGCGGCGCGACCACTCTGCCGTGCCGCCGCTCGGTCGCCCGCCGCACCCGCGGGTCGGCGGGCTCCCCGCGCACGAGGTCGTCGAGACGCAGATCGAGAACCGACACGAGCGGCAACAGCAGTTCGAGGGATGCCTGGCGTCGCCCGGACTCCAGCCGCGAGAGCGTGCTCGTCGACATCCCCGCCTTCGACGCGAGGTCGGCCAAGGTCCATCCGCGCTGCTGCCGCGTCGCGCGCAGCCGTGCGCCGACCCGACTGAGATCCATTGCCATCTGGATCAGTTTGCCATTTCCGCAAGACCGTTTGCCGAAAGCATGGCCACCGACACAGGGTGGAGTCATGACAGACATCCGCTACGACGCCGTCATCGTGGGCGGCGGCACCGCCGGCCTCAGCGCCGCCCAGATGCTCGGGCGCGCCCGACGCCGCACCCTCGTGATCGACGCCGGTGCACCCCGCAACCGTTTCGCCGCGCACATGCACGGCGTCCTCGGTCACGACGGCCGCTCCCCCGCCGACCTCCTCGAGACCGGACGCGCCGAAGCACGCGCCTACGGGGTCGAGTTCCTCGACGGGGCCGTCCTGTCGCTCACCGACGACGGTGACCGGATCACTGTCACCCACGAGCGCGGGGAGGTCTCCGCCCGGGGCGTCGTGCTCACGACGGGCGTCGTCGACGACCTGCCCGAGATCGCCGGGCTCCGCGAGCAGTGGGGCCGTGGCGTCTTCCACTGCCCGTACTGCCACGGCTACGAGGTCGCCGGTCGCCGCCTCGGCGTGCTCGCGACGTCGCCCGCGAGCACGCATCAGATCGAGCTCATCCGGCAGTGGAGCGATGACGTGACGGCGTTCACGGCCGCGATGGGCGAGCTCGACGAGACGGTCGCGGGCCGCCTCTCGGCGCGCGGCATCCGGATCGTCACCTCCCCCGTCACCCGACTGCGCACCGAGGACGACGCGATCGTCGCAGCCGTGACGGCGGACGGAACCGCGCACCCGATCGAGGCCCTGCTCACCGCGCCGACGCCCCGGCTGAGCCTCGCCTCCGCCGAGAACCTGGCCCTCGCCGTGTCCGACACCCCGGGCGAGGGGCTCCGTGTCGGCATGCGCGGCGCCACCAGCCACCCGCGCGTCTTCGCCGCCGGCAACGTCGTCACGCCGTTCGGCAACGTGCCGCTGTCAATGGGGCAGGGATCGATGGCGGGCGCCGGGCTCAACGCGGCGCTCGTGACGGAGGACGCGGCGCGCGCGTCACTCCTGCGCGGCTGAGGCAGCCGCCGCAGCGGCACGTGCCAGCCACGCGGGCGGCTCACCGTACCGCTGGAACGGCACGAGCCGCCCGGCCGCGGAGTCCTCGACGAGCGTCGCGAGCCGGTCGGCGCGCGTCTGCTCGCGCTTGGCGCTCTGCACCCAGTTCGCGACCGCCCGCCGGTAGGACGGCGTCGCGGCATCCCAGAACGCCTGGGCGGCAGGGTTCGCGGCGAGGGATGCCGCCTGCTCCACCGTCAGCTCGTTGCGCTGCTCGTGCGAGTAGACCCCGGTGAGGTCGGCCGTGCGCTTCTCATAGGCGGCCAGCCCGGCCGGCTGCATCCGTCCTTCGGCGTGCAGGCGTTCGACGTGCGCGATGTTGACGGCGCTCCACACCGAGCGAGGTTTCCGCGGCGTCCACCGCTGGATGCGGGCGCCGTCGCCGATGCCGCGGCTGATCGAGTCGATCCACCCGAAGCGCAGCGCCTCGGGCACCGCGTCGGCCCACGTCAGCCCCTGACGCGGGTCACCCTTCTTGTAGAACACCGTCCACACCTCGGGAGCGGTCGCGTGGTGCGCCTCGAGCCAGTCGCCGAACTCCGTCGCCGAGGCGAAGAAGATGGGTTCGGATGCCGGTTCCACCATGCTCGCGAAGCTACCACCGGCATCCGACGCCGCTCAGCGCAGCTGCAGGCTGTTCCAGGCGCCGGGTTCGTCGAGCTCGCCGTAGACGACCTCGGCGCCGCCTGCGGAGACGGATGCCGCGCACACGAGCAGCGACAGCGTCGGATACCCGTGCGGCCGGTTGTCGCGGATGATCGCGCGGTCGTCGGTCGGGGGCAGCGCCGTCGTGCGCTCGAGGGCACCCAGCCAGTCCGCCACCCAGTCGTCGTCCGCCGGCGCGGCGAAGGCGTCGTGCCACGCGACGATGCGCGCCGTCTTCGGGTCGTCGACGTCGTCGTGCGCGATCATGTGCACGCCCGGGGCGAGGTCGACGGTGCGGACCGCGGCACCGTCCCACATCGCGACGCGCGCACGACCGGGGGTCACCGTCAGGAGGTTGAAACCATGGGTCGGCGGGGCGTCCGGCAGTCCGCCCCCAGAGGCGGCGTCGAGCACGATGTGCCCGCGCGAGCCCGTCGCAAGGGTGTCGTCGATGAGGTCGGCGCGGTTGAGGACGACCGCCAGCCGCGCGCCCGCGGGATCGGCCGCGAGCCACGCGCCGCCCGCTCGGGTGTCGCGCACCCCGATGACACCGGGACGGTCCGGCCACCAGGCGCCGAGCGGATCCCACGCGCGCCCTGGGTCCTCGTCGCGCACGGCGAGCAGCCGGATCGCCGCGGCGGGATCCTCCGGGACGTGGACGATGACGGTGCACATCGTTCCGGCCTTTCGCGTCCGACCCCGTGGGAGGATCGGACCATGTTCGTCGTCGTGGGCGTCTCGGGCGGCATCGCCGCGTACAAGACGGTGCAGGTGGTCCGTGCGCTGGTGACCAACGGGCACGAGGTGCACATTGTTCCCACCGAGGACGCGCTCCGCTTCGTGGGGACCGCCACGTGGGAGGCGATCAGCCGCCATCCTGTCACGACGAGCGTGCACGACGACGTCGCCGAGGTGCGTCACGTCGCCCTCGGCACGCAGGCCGACCTCGTGATCGTCGCGCCGGCGACCGCCAACACGCTCGCGAAGATGGCCGCCGGGATCTCCGACAACCTGCTCGGCGTCACCCTCCTCGCGACGACCGCGCCGGTGGTCGTCGCCCCGGCAATGCACACGGCCATGTGGGACCACGCCGCGACGCAGGCGAACATCGCCACCCTCCGTGAGCGCGGCGTGCACATCGTCGGGCCCGCCGACGGACCGCTGACCGGCGGCGACAGCGGCCCGGGGCGCATGGTCGAACCCGACGAGATCGTCGCGGCGGCCCTTGCCGCCGTTGACGAGCAGACGACGGATGCCGGTGCCCCCCACGACCGCGATGACCTCCGCGACCTCGACGGCCTCCGCGCCGTCGTGTCGGCGGGTGGCACGCGCGAGCCGATCGATCCGGTGCGCTACCTCGGCAACCGCTCGAGCGGACGACAGGGCGTGGCCGTGGCGGTCGCGGCGGCCGACCGCGGCGCACGGGTGCACCTCGTCGCGGCGCACGTCGACGACGGCGTGCTCGGCGATGCGGAGCGGCATCCCGGCATCACGATCGAGCGCGCCGGGACGGCGGCGGAGCTCGACACGGCCGTCCGGGCTGCGGCATCCGAGGCGGACGTCGTCGTCATGGCCGCAGCCGTCGCGGACTTCTCGGTGCCCGAGGTCTCGGACGTCAAGATCCGCAAGGAGGACGGCACCATCACCCTCGACCTCGTCGAGAACCCCGACATCCTCGCGGGCCTGGTCGAGCGCCGCCGGCCCGGGCAGACGATCGTGGGCTTTGCCGCCGAGACGGCCGACTCCGACGACGAACTCCGCGAACGCGGCGTCCGCAAGCGGGCGCGGAAGGGCGTCGATCTGCTGACCGTCAACCGCGTCGGCTGGCAGCAGGGCTTCGAGGCCACCGAGAACGCGGCGCTGTTCATCGACGGGACCGACGAGGTCGTCGCGGAGGCGTCGGGATCCAAGCGCGCCGTGGCCGACGCCCTGTGGGACGCCGTGCGTCGACTGCGCTGACGCGCTGGAGGGGTCCGACCGATCCGGGGACCCGGGTGCCGCGTGCCGCCGCACGAGCGACCAGTTGCGTCCCCGGAACCGGCGCCGCCGGCGTTCCGGGGGCCCGGGATGCCGCGCCCCGGCATCCGACGCGACCAGTTGCGCCCCCGGAACACGCCCCCGCCGCGGCGCCCGGGTCAGCCGAGCCCGGCGACCTTCGGCGCGGGCTCGCCGTGCACGTGCTCGCCGAGGAAGCCGAACACCGTCTCGTACCAGACGACCGCGTGCTGGGGCTTCAGCACCCAGTGGTTCTCGTCGGGGAAGTACAGGAACCGGTGCACCGTCGTGCCGTCGTCCTCGCCGAAGCGCTCGTTGAGCTCCGACCAGAGGCGCAGGCTCTCGCCGATCGGCACGCGGTAGTCGCGGTCGCCGTGGATTACGAGCAGCGGCGTCGAGATGTCCTGCACGAAGCGGTGCGGTGAGTTCTCGATCATTCCCTCGGGCGTGAAGATCTCCTGCCAGTACGACGAGCTGTCGGTCGTGCCCGCGAACTGGTCGAGCGCCCACAGGCTCGCGTGCGTGACGATCGCGCGGAACCGATCGGTGTGGCCGGCGACCCAGTTCGCCATGTACCCGCCGAATGAGCCGCCCATCGCGGCGGTCTTCGTCTCGTCGATGTCGGCCCGTGCCACGACCTCGTCGGTGATCGACATGAGGTCGGTGTAGGGCTTGGCGCCCCAGCTGTTCCAGCCGCGCGCGATGAACTCGAGGCCGTACCCGGTCGACAGCGCCGGGTCGGGCAGCAAGACGGCGTAGCCGCGGGCGAGGGCGAGCTGCGGGTTCCAGCGCCAGCTCCAGGCGTTCCAGCTGTTCAGCGGTCCGCCGTGGATCCACAGGAGCAGGGGTGCAGGGGATGCCCCATCCGCCCCCTCCGGCAGGAGCAGCCAGCCGCGCACCCGCGCACCGTCGTCGGCCGTCGTCTCGACCTCGGTCATCGCGCCGGCCGGTGTCGGCAGCGGAGCCGGGGTCGCCAGCACGGTCACGGTGCCGTCGGGGTCGATGCGGACCGGATGCGGCGGCACCATCCACGACGAGCGAAGCGCCACGAGCGCACCCGTCGCGCGGTCGACCGACACGTTCGAGTACGCGTGGTCGTCCGTCGTCAGCTGCACGGGGGCGCCGCCGTCGAGCGGCACGCGGAACACCGGCCCGCGCCCGCCTTGATCGGCGGTGACGGTGAGCGCGGTGTCGTCGTGCGCCCATGCGATGCTCGTCGGCCAGCGGTCCCAGCCCTCGGCGAGGCGGCGCGGCTCGGAGCCGTCGATCCCGGCGACCCACAGCTCCTGATCGGCCGGGCCGGTCGGGTCCGAGAACGCGGCGCGGCCGTAGGCGATCAGCCGGCCGTCGTGGCTGATCGCGGGCGACTCGAAGTACGTCGAGCGCTCCTCGAACAGCGTCGTGCGCTCGCCCGAGGCAACGTCGATCGAGACGATCGCGAAGCGCTCGGCGCGCCCCTGCGGAAAGCGCATCGCGGCGATGAGCGTGCGCCCGTCGGGGGTGAGCGCGGCGCCGGCGGTGTCGGCCGTGCGGCCGGGCGCGGGCGTCAAGTCGCGCGGGCGCGGAAGGGATGCCGGGTAGGGGGTCGTGGCATCCGGTTCGTCCTCGGCCGTGTCGGAGGCGGCGAACGACCGGACCGAATCGGAGAGGTCGCCGAGGTCGAGCGAGAGCAGGTGCGGCTCGGCGGGGCCCAGGTCGTGATCCCAGTACCGCACCGGGTAGGTCGTGTGCAGGATCGCCGAGAGCTTGCGCTTCTTGCGCTCGGCGCGCAGCGTCGCGTCGGCCTCGAACGAGTCGGCCGACGGCAGCAGGTCGGCCGACAGGACGGCGACGGATGCCGCATCCGCGACGGCCGCGATCCCCGATACTCCCCCGGCCAGCCGTGTGATCGCTCGCGCGTCACCCCCGCCCGCGGGCAGCAGCCAGAGCTGCGCCGCGTCGTCGTCGCCGTCGCCTTCGGCGTCGGGACGCGCGCTCACGAAGAGGAGGTCGCCGTCCGCCGTGAATGCGGCGCCCTGCTCGCCCTTCGCCGACCGCGTGAGCCGCCGCGCCGAGCCGCCGCCGGTCGCGCGGACCTCCCACAGTGCGCGGTCGTACCCGGTCTTGTCCTTGCTCAGCGTCGCGACGGTGAGGACGGCGCGGGTGCCGTCGGGCGACAGCGCGACGGCGTCGATGCGGGGCAGGGCGATGTAGTCCTCGAGCGAGACGAAGGGGGTATGCGGCATCCCTCCACGCTAACCGCGCACCCGCCGGGGCGACAGGACCCGGCTCAGCGCAGCAGGTCGGCGGTGGTGACGACCGTCGCGAATTCGCCGTCGAGGTTCGTCGCGGTGACCGCCGCCAGTGTCGCGGCCGGGACGACCGTGCCGTCGGGCGCCGTGCGGTCGAACGAGTGGGTCGCGTCGAGGGCGAAGTACACGTCGTACCCGAGATTGCCGCCCACGCGCGCCGTGGTCTCGCAGCAGTGGTTCGTCGAGATGCCGGTCACGACGAGCTGCGCGATGTCATTCGCGCGCAGCCACGCGTCGAGGTCGGGCGACCCGTGGAACGAGGAGTTGACGCTCTTCGTGACGAGCAGATCCGGCGTGCCGGTGACCTCGGGCTTGAGGTCGTTGCCCGGCTGCCCGGGCCGCAACGGCGAGGCATCCGACGTCGAATCGTGCCGGACGAACACGACCGGCCACCCCCGCTCGCGCCACCGGGCCAGGAGCGCGGCGATGTTCGCCTCGCACGCCGGATTGTCACGCTCGCCCCAATGGGCGGTGTCGTCGAACCCGCGCTGCACGTCGACGACGAGGAGGGCGGCACGGTCGAGGGCGAGGTCTCGCGGCGGGATCTGCACGCTCCGAGCCTGACACGGGGTGTTGCCGGGCGGCGGTCAGGATGCGCCGGGATCCTGCCAGGACTGGTGCCCACGGCATCCGGTGTCAAGGGTGTCCGCGGATGCCGCATCCTCGACGACCGTGGAGGGATGCCACGCCGCTCCACCTCTGCACCGTCCGCCCCCGATCGCGCCGAGGTCGAGCGCGTCGCCGCCGAGCGGTTCGGACTGACGCACCTGCGCCCGGCCCAGCTCGACGCGATCGAGGCGGCCGCCGGCGGGCGCGACGTGCTCGTGGTCTGGGCGACGGGATCGGGCAAGTCCGCCGTCTACCAGGTGACCGCGGCCCTGCGCCCGGGCGTGACCGTCGTGGTCTCCCCGCTCATCGCCCTGCAGGAGGACCAGCTCGCGGGGCTCGAGCACGCACCCGACGCCCCGAAAGCGGTCGCCCTCCACTCGGGTCGCGGCGAGAAGGCCCGCGCCGAGGCGTGGCGCCGCCTGCGCGCGGGCGAGGCGACCTACGTCCTGCTCGCTCCCGAGCAGCTCGCCAACGACGAGGTCGTCGCCGAGCTCTCGAAACTCGAGATCGCCCTGCTGGCCGTCGACGAGGCGCACTGCATCGCCTCGTGGGGGCACGACTTCCGTCCCGACTACCTGGCCCTCGGAGAGGTGGCGGCGCGGCTGGGGCGGCCTCCGATCCTCGCACTGACGGCGACGGCATCCACTCCCGTCCGTGAGGAGATCGCCGCCCGTCTCGGGCTCGACGACCCTTCCGTGCACCTCGGCGACGTCGACCGGCCGTCGATCCGCCTCGGTGTGCGCCGTCACGGCGACGACCGCGAGAAGCGTGCCGCCGTCGTCGACGAGGTCGCGTCGCTGCCGGTCCCCGGGCTGCTCTACACCTCGACGCGACGCTCGGCGGAGCTCTACGCCGACGAGCTCGTCGGCCGCGGCAAGCGGACGCGCGCGTACCACGCGGGCCTGCCGGCGAAGGAGCGCGCCGAGGTGCACCGGCAGTTCCTCTGCGACGACCTCGACGTCGTCGTCGCGACGAGCGCTTTCGGCATGGGGATCGACAAGGAGAACGTGCGCTTCGTCATCCACGCCGACGTCCCCGAGTCCATCGACGCCTACTTCCAGGAGCTCGGCCGCGCCGGCCGCGACGGCGAAGAGGCCCACGGCACCCTGCACTACCGCACCGAAGACCTCGCCCTGCGCCGCTACTTCGCGACGAAGAACCCGGATGCCGCGGAGCTGCGCACCCTCATGCGCGCCATGTCGACCCGGGCCCGCACGAAGTCCGCCCTCGCGAAGGACGCAGGCCTGCCACCCCGGCGCGTCACCGGACTGCTGACGCTGCTCGTCGACACCGGGTCGGCGCGCGCGTCGAAGTCGGGCGTCTCGCTGCGGCGCAACCTCGACGAGCGCGCCGCCGTGAAGGCCGCGCTGGAACGGGTCGAGGAGCGCGAGCGCATCGAACGCTCCCGCATCGAGACGATGCGTGAGTACGCCGAGACGCGGCGCTGCCGACGGCAGGTGCTGCTCGGCTACTTCGGGCAGGAACTCGACGAGCCGTGCGGCAACTGCGACACGTGCGCGGCGGGAGCCGCCGACGCCGCGCGGGCCGCGGCATCCCCCTCCGACTCGGGTTTCGAGGTCGACGAGAAGGTCTCGCACCGCGAGTGGGGTGCCGGCACCGTCGTCTCGATCGACGACGACCGGATACGGGTGTTCTTCGACAGCGAGGGTTACAAGGTGCTGTCGCTCGAGATCGTCGAGCGGGAGCACCTGCTCAAGGCCGGCTGACGTCCCGAGTGCAGGTCAGCCGGCGGCTTCGGGCCGCCACGGTCGCCACTTCTCCCCCTGAACCTGCACTCGGCACAACCACCGCGGCTCAGGGTCGAGCTAGTCGCGGACCCCATCGCCGACGACGTACCGGGCGTCACCGCGGGCCGACGCGTGCCGAGTGCAGGTCAGGCGGCCGCATCAGGCCCGTACGGGCCACGCAACGCACGCTGAACCTGCACCCGGCACACCCAACCGGACCCCGGAGGTCGAAGCCCGCCTCAGACGTCGATGCCGACCGCGGCGGAGCAGCGGGCGAGCTCGTCTGCGGAGAGCTCGAGGTTCCGCGCCTGGAACGAGTCGGTGATGGATGCCGGGCGGCTCGCCCCGGGGATGGGGATGACGGTCTCGCCGAGCGACAGCTCCCACGCGAGGACGACCTGCTGAGGGCTGACGCCGTGGTCGCGGCCGATCTCGGCGAACGCGGTGAACCGCTCGCCGACCGTGCCCGCGCCGCCGATGCCGCCGAGGGGGCTCCACGGCAGGAAGGCGATGCCGTGCTCGACGCAGTACTTCAGCTCGCCGTAGCTGCCCGGGTGCCGCGGCGAGAACTCGTTCTGCACGCTCGTGAGACCTCCCTCGCCGAGCACCTCCTGCGCGATCTGGATCTCTTCGACGCTCGCGTTCGAGATGCCGACCGTGCGGACGAGGCCCTCGTCCTGCAGGGTCTTCAGGTTCTGCATGATCTCCCCGTAGACCATCCACCGGTCGGGCCGGTGGTACTGGTACAGGTCGATGACGTCGACCTGCAGGTTCTGCAGCGACTTCTGCACGGCGCGGCGGAGGTAGTCGAGCGAACCGTCGCGTCCGAAGTCCTTCTCCGCGGTGCGCGTGATGCCGCCCTTCGTGGCGACGACGATCGACGAGCGGTCGCCGTCCCAGCCGGCGAGCGCATCGGCGACGATGCGCTCGTTGTGGCCCATCTCGTCCCAGCTGGGCGCGTAGATGTCGGCGGTGTCGATCAGGGTGACACCGGCGTCCAACGCCGCCCGCACGGTCGCCACCGCGTCGTCGTGCGACGGGATGCCGTTGCCGTTCATCGAGACCGGCATGGCGCCGAGTCCGATGGCCGAGACGGTGAACGGTCCGAGGGTGCGCTGCGACATGGGTCTCCTTCGACGGGGTGGCGGGGGTGCGGCATCCACCCTGCCATCCACGGATGCCGGCGGCGAGAGCCCTTAACAGATCAGCGCGCGGTCAGCTGCTCGCGCACCTGACGGCGCAGCACCTTGCCGATCTGCGACCGCGGCAGGTCGTCGAGCTGCACGACCTTGCGCGGCACCTTGTACGACGCGAGGTGCGAGCGGGCGAAGTCCTTGAGAGCGGATGCCTCGAACGCCGCCCCCTCCTTCATCACGACCGCGGCGACCACGTCCTCGCCGCCGGTCGGCCGCGGCACGCCGACGACCGCGGCGGACTCGACGTCGGGGTGCAGGGTGAGCACCTGCTCGACCTCGCTCGGGCTGACGTTGAAGCCGCCCGTGATGATGAGCTCCTTGACGCGGTCGACGACGGTGACGAAACCGTCCTCCGAGACCGTGACGATGTCGCCGGTGCGCAGCCACCCGCCGTCGAGGAGGACGGCGGCGGTGTCCTCGGGCCGGCGCCAGTACCCCTGGAACACCTGGGGTCCGCGGATGAGCAGCTCGCCCGCTTCGCCCGCCGGACGGTCGACGGTCGGATCGTCGGGGTCGACGACGCGGATCTCGGTGCTCGGGAAGGGCACGCCGACGGTGCCGGGGCGCCGCGTCGGGCCGATCGGGTTGCCGAGCGCGACGGGTGAGGTCTCGGTCATGCCGTAGCCCTCGACGAGCAGACCGCCCGTCGCCTCCTCCCACCGCGTGACGGTGGGCACCGGCAGGCTCATCGCGCCAGAGATCGCGAAGCGGATCGTCGAGAGGTCGACGCCCTTGCGGGTGCTCGCCCGCGACAGCGCGTCGTAGATCGGCGGCACACCGGGCAGGAAGGTCGGCGGCGACTTCTTGAGCGCGCCGACGACGAGGTCGACGTCGAACTTCGGGAACAGCACGATGCGCGCGCCGATCGACACCGCGAAGGTGAGGCAGAGCGTCAGCCCGTAAGCGTGGAACATCGGCAGGACGGCGTAGAAGGTCTCCTCGCCTTCGCGGAGCCCCGGCACCCACGCGCGCCCCTGCGCCGCGTTGGAGCGGAGGTTGCGGTGCGACAGGACGGCGGCCTTCGGCATCCCGGTCGTCCCGCTCGTCAGCTGCAGGAGTGCCGTGTCGTCGAGGACCGGGCGCGGGTGCTTGCGCGACAGGCGCCGCGCCTTGGTGAACTGCGACCACCGGATGACGCCGCGCGCGGTGGGCTTCGAGGTCATCGCCTCGCGCCGCGCCCGCAGCGCCGGCACCGGCACCCGCAGGGCAGTGCGCATCGCCCACGGCAGCGCGTCGGTCATGTCGACGGCGACGATGGCGCCGGGGGCGACGTCGCTCGGGAACTCCGCGACGATGTCGGCGACCTTGTCCCACACGATCGCGACGACCGCCTCGTGCACCTCGAACTGATGCCGCAGCTCGCGGGCGGTGTAGGTCGGGTTGTGCTCGACGACGATCGCGCCGATCCGCAGCGTGGCGTAGAACGCGACGATGTGCTGCGGGCAGTTGGGCAGCACGAGCGCGACGCGGTCACCGGCGCTGACGCCGAGCTTGCGCAGCGCGTTGGCGGCGCGGGAGACCTGCTCGCCGAGTTCGGCGTAGGTGGTCTCGGATCCGAAGAACTCGGTCGCGACCTTCGACCCGTAGCGCTCGACCGCATGGTCGAGCAGATCCACGAGGGTCTCGTCGACGGGGTCGATGTCGCTCGGGACGCCGGGCGCGTACGCGGCCAGCCAGGGGCGGTCGTGCAGATCGGATGCCGGCGGTGTCGGGCTCATGGTGATGTCCTCCTCGGTGTCCCGCCAGCGTAGGGCGGCGCTCCCATGGGTCGGCTGAGGGTTGACGCGGGGGGTCAACGGGGGCGCTCGAAGGCCCCGAGCCCGGCCGACAGCGCCTGAATGACGTCATCGACGTGCGCCGGGTAGCGCTCCGTGACCGTCACCCGACGTTCACCGTCGATTCACCCGGTCGCAGGAACAGCGACCGATCCTGGAGCGGTGACGATTCTGGAACCCCCCACCACCCGCACGAACCTGCCGCTCGCGGCCCACGCCGTCGGCAAGCGGTCGGCGGTGACCTGCCGGTTCAAGTGCGCCGACGCCTGCCTCGGCCCCGAGTGCAACGGGTCGGACAACCCGACGTTCCGCAGCATCGCCGAGCTCGCCCTCTCGCGTCGCACGCTCCTCGGCGCTGCGGCGGCCGGCGCGGTCGTCGTCGCGACCGACGCCTTCGGCCTCGCGAACCCCGCCGCGGCGTCGGCCACGCCGGGCGGACTCATCGAGGCGACCCGTGGCCACGGCGGGCACGGCCACGGCCTGCCGTTCCAACCGATCGCTCCCGTCCCGGCATCCGTCGACGCGCTGACGGTACCGAAGGGCTACACCTGGTCGCCGATCATCCGCTGGGGCGACCCCCTCTTCTCCGATGCGCCGACCTTCTCGCTCGACGCGCAGAGCCCCACCGCGCAGGCCCGCCAGTTCGGGTACAACAGCGACTACCTCGACATCCTCGCCGACCGCAGCGGCAAGACGGGCGTGCTCGTCAACAACCACGAGTACGTGAACCCGAACATCATGTTCCCACCGTCGACGGATGCCGCCGAGCTCCGCCGTCGCGGCGAGGTCTACAAGGCGGCGCAGGGCATGTCCGTCGTCGAGATCACGCGCCGTCGTCGCGGTGCCCCCTGGCGCTACGTCGTGGACGGCCGCCGCAACCGCCGGATCACCGTCGAGACGGTGTTCGAGCTGACCGGTCCCGCCGTGGGTTCCGACCTGGTCACCACCGCCGCCGACCCGGAGGGTCGCTGGGTCAAGGGGACCCTCGGCAACTGCGCCGGCGGCACGACGCCGTGGGGCACGATCCTCTCGGGCGAGGAGAACTTCAACGGCTACTTCGCCTGGGCCGCCGACACGACGGGCCAGAAGCGGTACCAGGCGAGTGCCTCGCGCACGACGTCGACCGGATGGGAGCAGTACGACCCCCGTTTCAACTCGTTCGACCCCGGCTACGTCAACGAGCCCAACCGCTTCGGATACATCGTCGAGATCGACCCCGAGGACCCCACCTCGACGCCGAAGAAGCACACCGCGATGGGGCGCTTCAAGCACGAGGGCGCGAACGTCATCGTGGCCGAGGACCGCCGCGTGGTGGCCTACATGGGCGACGACGAGCGCAACGACTACCTCTACAAGTTCGTCTCGAAGAACCGCATCAGCTCGTCGCGCAAGAAGAACATGACGCTGCTGTCGGAGGGCGACCTGTTCGTCGCCCGCTTCCGCGGCGACTCGCCGGCGGCGCAGATCGACGGCTCGGGCACGCTGCCCGCGGACGGCGCCTTCGACGGCACCGGCGAGTGGGTCGCCCTCACCCGCAACGGCAGGAGCGTCGTGCCGGGCATGACGATCGAGGAGGTGCTGGTCTTCACGCGGCTGGCCGCCGACAAGGTGGGGGCGACCAAGATGGACCGCCCCGAGGACGTGCAGCCGAGCCCGCGCACCGGCAAGGTCTACGTCGCACTGACGAACAACACAGACCGCGGCAAGACCTCGATGGTGGATGAGGCGAACCCCCGCACCGGCAACCGGTACGGTCACGTGATCGAGCTGACCGAGCGCCGCGGCCAGGCCGGGACGAGCTTCGGCTGGAGCATCCTGCTGCAGTGCGGCAACCCGTCCGACCCGAGCACCTACTTCGCGGGCTACCCGAAGGACAAGGTGTCGCCGATCTCGTGCCCCGACAACCTCGCCTTCGACGAGGACGGCACGCTCTGGATCTCGACCGACGGCGCCCCCAGCACGATCGGGTTCAACGACGGACTGTTCCGCGTGCCGCTCGAGGGTCGGGAGCGCGGTCACGTGCAGCAGTTCCTCGCGGTCCCCCGCGAGGCCGAGACGTGCGGACCCGTCATCCACGCCCGCGAGAAGCTCGTCTTCGTCGCGGTGCAACATCCCGGCGAGAACGGGACGGTCGCGGCTCCCACGTCGCTGTTCCCCGACTACGGGTCGACGCGACGGGGCGATGTGCCGAACGCGCCGCGCCCGTCGGTCGTGCAGGTCTACCGGGCCTAGCCCCGGCCGCAACGCACGAGGGCTCGCACCCGCTCCGGGTGCGAGCCCTCAACGGCGTCCGGGTCGCGATGGCCTCAGTGCACGCCCGGCCACCACTCCGGCATCAACCGGAAAATGCGGGCCTCGGCGGCTGCGGCATCCGTGTCGTCCTCGCGGATCCAGACGTCCATCACGCCGACCAGGCCCCCGGCGATGAAGGCCGCGGCCTCGTCGCGGTCGCGCGGGGACCGCGGTGCGTCGCGGACACCCGCCTCGGCGAGTTCCTCCAGGGCGATGTGGGCGCGTCGGCGCAGACTGTCGCTCAGCGCGGCATGCAGCGCGCCGCGGGCCGAGGACTCGAGCAGGGCGCGGTAGAGGTCGCGGCTCCCGGCGAGCCACTCGAGCAGGCGGCGGGTCACGGCGTGGTAGACGTGGGCCGCATCCGCTTCGGTGGCGATGTCCACACCGATCGCGGCGATCGCGTCGATCTCTTCGGTCAGCATCGTGACGGCGAACTCGTCGACCCCCGCGGCGTGCTTGTAGAACGTGGTGCGGTGCACGCCCGCTTCACGGCAGAGCTCCGCGACCGACACCGCCGCGAGGGGCCGGTCCGCCAGCAGGCGGACGAGCGCTGCGCGCAAGAGCCGGGGTCGAGGGAGCTCCAGCGCACCCCTTGCCCGTCCATCACAAATTGATAACAAGAAACCCTTGCCACCGTTATCTCGTCGTTATACATTCGTTGCACGGTAGATGTTTTGCTGTGGCAGCTACCGACATGTGATTGCAGGACACTCTTGGTGCAAAGGGACAAGGGCCGGCTGGATGCCTCTCCAGCCGGCCCTTACTGCGTGACGCGTCAGACGGTCGCGCTCCGACGGCGTCGCATCACCAGCACGGCGCCGAGCGCGAGCAACGCCGCACTGGTACCGCCTGCGATCCACACCGGACCCGACTGACCGCCGGCCGACGCGAGCTCGTCGCCGACGGCGACGACCTCTTCCTCGGCCACAGTGACAGAGGCCCAGCCGACCAGCTCACCCGACTCGTCGACGACGGCCACCCGGTGACGGCCCTCGTCCCACGGGTCGCCCTCCGCGTCCACCGCCGATTCGAGGTTCGGCCGCAGCGGCTGACCGTCGTACTCGTCGGGGATCACCCGTCGGATGCCGCGGTTCTGGTCGGTCTCGGGGAACCGCGCCACGAACTCCTCGACCACCAGCATCCGACTCGTGCCATCCTCGGCGCGGGTCAGCGTGTAGTCGACGGTCAGACCGTCGAAGGAGAAGTCCTCAACGTCGGCGTTCGCCGTCGAGGGAGCGCCCACGAGAACGCCGAGCGCGACGGCGACGACGGCTCCGGCACGGGCGAGACGACGGGACCAGGGCTGCACGCGGTCAACCCTATGAGCGACGCTACAGTTGACGCCATGACCGACCGTCGCCTCGCCATCGCTGCCTGGGAGAGCCTCTTCCGCGCGCAGCACGAGGTCCTGGCGGAGATCTCGCGGGACTTTGAGGACGACGACCTCTCGAGCGCCGAATACGACGTGCTCCTGACCGTCACGCGCTGCGAGGGTCACACCGCGCGGCTGCGCGACGTGACGGCGAACATGCTCATCAGCCAGCCGAGCGTGTCGCGCCTGGTCGACCGGATGGTGGCGCGCGGGCTCGTCGCGAAGTGCCCCGACCCCAACGACGGCCGCGGCGCCGTGCTGCGCGCCACGGAGCAGGGCGCGGCGATGTTCCGCCGGCTCGCGACGACGCACGGCCGCACCATCGCCGAGCGGATGTCGGTGCTCACCGACGACGAACTCGCCGAACTCGAGCGGCTCACCGCTCGCCTGCGCGGCGTCTGACGACACAAAAATCGCCCCGCACCCGAGACGGGGTGCGGGGCGATCGTCGTCTCACCGCCGGAGCGGTGCGCCGGTCACTGGTCGATCGGCTGCGGCTCGCTCTCGCGGGTGGTGATGGTCGGGGACGAACCGTCGGCGACGACCTCGACCTTGCGCGGCTTGGCCTTCTCGCTCACCGGGATGGTGACGGTCAGCACACCGTTGTTGTAGGTCGCGGTGATCGCGTCGGTGTCGATGCCCTGGCCGAGGTTCAGCTGGCGGAGGAAGCTCGCGGTCTCACGCTCGCGCGTGATCCACTTGACCCCCTCGCCCGACGACAGCGTGCGCTCGGCGCGGATGGTCAGCAGCTGGCCGTCGACGTCGATGTCGACCGAGCCCGGGTCGATGCCGGGGAGGTCGGCGTTCAGCACGTAGTGGTCGCCGTCGCGGTACAGGTCCATCGGCATCCGTCGCGGGCCGCGGCGCGTGTCGAAGAGCGTCGACGCCAGGCGGTCGATTTCACGGAACGGGTCGTAGGTCGCCATGATTCTCTCCTTTGTCCAAGTGGTCTGAAAGTTGAGCCCCTGCGGCTCAAGTACCTCCAGATTAGCACTCGCGCATGGAGAGTGCCAATGGTTCTCGCACGGCGAACGACGCGGCGGAGGTGCCCCGTAGGCTGACCGCATGAGCGCCCACGAGATCGCCCCCGAGCCCGCCGACCCGTTCCTCTGGCTGGAGGAGATCGACGGATCCGCCGCTCGCGCGTGGGCCGCGGAGCGCACCGCCGAGACCGAAGGCGCCTATGCGGGCGCTGCCCGCGACGCGCTCGAGACCCGGCTCACCGGCATCCTGCAGGACCCCGACCGCCTCGTCGTCCCGAGTCGTCACGGCGACCTCATGTACGACCTGTGACGGGATGCCGACAACCCGCGCGGCCTCTGGCGCCGGACGTCCCTCGCCGCCTTCACGGCGGGCACCCCGGACTGGGAGGTCCTGCTCGACGTCGACGCACTGGGCCGCGAGGAGGGGAGGACCTGGGCCTTCGCCGGCGCGACGCACGGGCCGGCCGGCAGCAGCCGCGCGCTCGTGCGCCTGAGCCCCGACGGCGGAGACGCCGCCGTGGTGCGCGAGTTCGATCTGGAGACCCGCCGCTTCGTCGAGGACTCCCCCTTCGCCCTCGACGCGGAGAAGTCCGTGATCGCGTGGGTCGACCGCGACACGCTGCTCGTCGCCACGGCCCTGCACGGCGGCGGCGTCACGGACTCGGGCTATCCGATCACCGCCCGTGCCTGGCGCCGCGGCGAATCGCTCGAGGACGCGCCGCCGATCCTCACGGGTGTCCCGTCGGACGTCGGCGTGTTCGCGCACGTCGATCACACCGGCGGCGCGGCGACGCCGATCGTCGTCATCGCGCACGACTTCTTCCACTCCGAGGCATGGGTGTGGGACGGCACCGAACCGCACCTGATCGCCGTGCCGCAGGACGCGCACGCCGACGTGCACGGCGACCTGGTCGCCGTCCGGACGACGACGCCGTGGCGCATCGGCGACACGACGCATCCGTCGGGCACCCTCCTGCTCGGCCCCCTCGAGACCGTGACGAGCGGGGACGGGTCGGACCTGCGCGTCGCGTTCGCGCCGACCGACACCGCGGTGCTCGAGTCCTGGACGTGGACGAAGACCCGCCTCGTGCTGACGATCCTCGACCGCGTGCAGAGCCGGCTGGTGTCGCTCGACCCGGCGACGCTGACCGGTGTCGAGCTCGACCTCGGGCTCGGCGACGACGACCTCTTCAGCGCGAACGTCGCCACGGCGGACGACGACGAGGACGACCAGCTCTGGGTCGTCGCGCGCGGCTTCCTCACACCGCCCACCCTGCTCGTCCTCGACCCGGGCGCGGAGCCGCGGGTCGTCGACCGCAGCCGCGCGACCTTCGACGCGACGGGTCTCGTCGCCGAGCAGCACTGGGCGACGTCGGCCGACGGCACCCGGGTGCCGTACTTCGAGGTCGGCCCCCGCGAGCGTCACGGGGCGCTGCCCGTGCTGATGAACGGCTACGGCGGCTTCGAGCACGCGCTGACGCCGGAGTACCCGACGATCGTGGGCCCGGCCTGGCTCGAACAGGGTCGGGTGTACGTCGTCGCGAACATCCGGGGCGGCGGCGAGTTCGGCCCGGAATGGCACCTCGCGGCGCTCCGCGAGAACCGCCACCGCGCGTACGAGGACTTCGCCGCTGTCTCCCGCGACCTCGTGGCGCGCGGGGTCTCGACCCCCGACCGCATCGCCTGCCACGGGCGCAGCAACGGCGGCCTGCTCGTCGGCAACATGCTGACCCAGAACCCCGACGACTTCGGCGCGATCGTCTGCGGCGTCCCGCTCCTCGACATGCGCCGGTACACGCGCCTGTCCGCCGGCGCGAGCTGGATCGCCGAGTACGGCGATCCCGACGACCCCGCCGACTGGGAGTTCGTGAAGACCTTCTCGCCGTACCACCTCATCGAGCCCGGGCGGCGGTACCCGGCATCCCTCATCTACGCGGCGGCCAGCGACGACCGGGTCGGGCCGGTGCAGGCGCGCAAGATGGCGGCGCGGTTGGCGGACGAGACGGATGCCGAGGTGCACTACCTCGAGCCCGTCGAAGGCGGTCACGCGGGCACCATCGACGCGGCGGCCACCGCGGCGCTGCACGCGACGATCCACGCGTTCCTCGACAGCACGGTGGGCCGCGCCGGCTGAGGCGGGAACGCCCGCCCTCTACGCTGGGAGCGGGAGGTCCACCGCATGAGCACCATGGGGGCCGTCGAGGACGAACTCGCGGCCACGCTGTCGACCGTTGCGGAGCGCACCCGCGTCGACGAGGCCGCGGCGGACCGCATCCGTCGGCACCTTCCCGCGCTGCACGCCGCCCTCGCCGAGCGGGCGGACTCCTCGTCGTCGCTGCTGGCCGACCTCGTGACCGCAGCGGTGGTGGCGGCGAACGGTCGCTCGCTCGAACTCAAGGTGCACGGCGAGCAGCGCGCGGCGCACGCGCCGATGTCCCGCTCGCGCTACGCCCTCGGCGCGGCGTGCTTCGCGGATCGCTACGCCGGCAACGTCGCCGGGCTCCGCGACGAGATCCCGGCGCTGCGCGAACTCGGCGTGAGCGTGCTGCACGTGCAGTCACCGTTCGCCCGGCGCGAGGACGGCGCCGTCGACCTGCGCCGCGGCGACCCCGGACTCGGCTCGATCGACCGGCTCTCCGACCTGGCGGCCGAACTGCGCCTGTCGGGGATCGCCCTGGCCGTCGACGTCCCCGCCGCCTCGGATCTGCGCGTGTTCGTCGACGATCTGCTGTTCCTGTCCGGCCGCGGCGTCGAGGTCTTCCTCGTCCCCGACCGCGAGACGGCGGCGGTCATCGCCCCGGTGCTCGCGATCGGTGCGCCCGGGGTCGAGGTGCTGCCGGCATCCCCCGGGTCCGCGCCGCTGTGGCAGGCGTTCGCCACCGGGGACGCCGCTCCCCTGCAGCACGCGCTCGAGCGACGTGACGGACGCAGCGACGTCGTCGCCGTCCGCGACGCCGACGCGGTCGTATGGCAGACGGATGCCGCCGAGCTCACCGCGCGCTACACCGACGGCTCCGCCTTCGGCCGGGGGATCGCGATCGACGGCGGCGTCGCGGGGACCACGGCCTCGCTCGCCGGCGTCGAGGCCGGCGACCCGCTCGGCGAGGCGCGGGTGGTGCTGGCCCACGCGCTCCTGCTGAGCCTGCCGGGGCTGCCGATGCTGTGGCTCGGCGACGAGGTGGGCCAGCTCAACGACCCGACGTTCCGCGACGATCCGGAGCGACGCGACGACGCCCGGTGGACGCACCGGGGCCAGAAGCCGCGGGACCGCTACGCCCAGATGACGGATGCCGCCACCTCGGCCGGCCGGCTCCGGCGCGACATCACGAAGCTGCTCGCGGTGCGTCACACGACGCCGGAGTTCGACGGGGCGCGCCTCATCGGTTTCGACGTACCGGCGCCGTCGGTCGTGGGTTACCAGCGACCCGGCGACGGGACCGTCGTACTGGTGCTGGCGAACGTCGCCGCCGAACCGGTGCACGTGCCGGCCGTGACGCTGTCGGGCTTCGCGCCGACCGCCCACGATCTCGTCGAGAGTGTCGACGTCGGAATCGACGAAGGGCTCACGCTGCCCGCCTGCGGATTCCGCTGGCTGCGCGTGAGCCCTGTCGCCTGAGTCCGGCCCTCTGAGTCCGGCCCTCTGAGACCGGCGGAGGTCAGTCCTCGACGACCGTGACGGTGACCTCGATGTTGCCCCGGGTGGCGTTGGAGTAGGGGCAGACCTGGTGCGCGGCATCCGCGAGCGCCTGCGCCTGGTCGTGCGGGAGGTTGGGGATGACGACCTCGAGCTCGACGGCGAGGCCGAATCCGCCCTGGCCGTTCGAGCCGATGCTGACGCGCGAACCGACGCTGGTGTCCTCGAGCGTCACCTTCTGCTGGCGCGCGACGGACTGCAGGGCGCTGTGGAAGCACGCCGCGTAGCCGGCGGCGAAGAAGACCTCGGGGTTCGGGGCGCCACCGGCACCGCCCATCTCCTTGGGCACACGCACGTCGGTGTCGACGAGGCCGTCGACGGTGCGGACGTGACCGTTGCGGCCGCCTCCGGTTGCGAGGGCTTCGGCGGTGTAGAGAGCTTCCATGGGGGTCCTTTCGTCAGGAGGCGATCGCCTCGGCGGTGGTGCGCATGACGCGGTTCAGGTCGTGGACGACGTCGAGCAGCATCCGTGCCTTCTCTTCGTTCAGCCCGGTGCAGCGCGCGATCTCCGCGCCGACGACGGACAACTCCGAGCGGAGAGCGCGGCCGTCGTCCGTCAGTGCGACCTCAACGACACGCTCGTCGTGGGGGCTGCGCGAACGGGAGACGACACCGCGCGCTTCGAGGCGGCGGATGAGGGGCGAGAGGGTGCCCGAGTCGAGGAAGAGCTCTTCGCCCAGTTCCTTGACCGACCGGGGCTCCTGCTCGCCGAGGGCGACGATGACGAGGTACTGCGGGTACGTCAGCTTCCACGGCGCGAGCACACGCCGATAGGCCTGCGTGAACGCGTGGCTGGCCGAGTAAACCCCGAAGCACACCATCTGCTCGATCGCTCGCATGCGATTATGGTTGCACGCAATTGAGTTGTGCACAACTTACCTGTAGTCGTGGACAGGCAATACTGAGCGGATGACGACGACGGATGCCGCGACGGGCGGCGCGGACAGCCCAGAGTCGTCCGGCCGCCTGAGCCTTGCCGCGCGGCCGCTGCGTCGGGCGCTCGAACGCTCGCCGCACGACGCCGCGCTGCGGGTAGCCCTGGTCAAGCTCTATCGCGACGGCGGCGCGCCCGATCAAGCGGGGCGGTACGCCGTCGCCACCCCCGACGCCGACCCGAGAGAGGTCGTGGCCTACCTGCGCTGGGCGATCGCGCAGGGCGCGGACGAGATGCGCGTACGCGAGCTCAGTCTCCTGGGCGACGACACCGCCCTGCCCGCCGGCTTCGTGGCGGACCTCTCGGCACGGAATGCGAGGCGGACACCGGCAGAGCGATGGGAGGACAGGGGTGAGAGGGCGATGTTCATCGGTCTGGCGCTCCTCCTGCTCACCCTTGTCTCGACCTTCGCCGCCGTCACGTTCTGGCTGGCCGCGGCACCGTTCGTCGCGCACCTGACATCCCGCCTGACGGCGCTCGCCTGGGGCCTCGCGTTCGCGGCGTTCGCCGTTGCCAACGGGATCGACCGGCGGCGCCGTGCCGCCGCGGTGAAGGGAGCGGCATCCGTCGCGTTCATCCTCATCGGTGTGGCCGGACTGGTCAGCTTGGCGACGAGCGGGCCGTGATCCCGATGCGGTGACCGTCAGCGCACGGAACCAGCGAGGAGCGCTCTGCGATACCGGCGGCGCGCGACCGTCTGCGCGAGGAGGAGGACCGGGTACAGCAGCCGCCAGCCGGCACCTTCGGCCGGGCGGGTGAGGGAGCGGATGGTCAGCTGGACCACGCCGCCCTCCTGGTGCACGATGAACGCCTCCTCTCCCGACACGGGATGACCGGGGAGGGTGCGGTACGCGAATCCGACGCGGGCCGGCGTCTCGACGACGTCGACCACCTCGACGGGTTCTCGGATCGCCAGGCCGAACGGTCGCGCCGTGATGACGAAACGGTCTCCGCGGGCGACCTTCGCGGCGGGCTCGACCGAGAACCCGCTGCGGGTCTTCACGCCCCAGCGCAGCACCTGGGTGGTGGCCCACGCCCACACCTCAGCGCGCGTACCGAGGACGACCGAGGTCTCCCACCGCCGGAAGCCGCGACCCGCGTCGGTCCACACTTCGTCAGCAGGATGCGTCTGCGTCATCGGCACCGCGCTCGTCACCGAACGATCCTGACACGGCTATGGCCCGCCGTGAGCGATCGCGCCGGAGAACAGGTAAGGCCCCGCCGAAGCGGGGCCTTACCTGGACTGTCTCAACACAGTGTGCGCCCGAAGGGACTCGAACCCCTAACCTTCTGATCCGTAGAGGGAACGGCAGCAGCTCGCCCGCGCCCGGCGTCACTGTCGACGGCGCTCGAAAACTGGACAGTAGCGGCGCTTGAAAAGTGAACACTCAACGATTGGAGAGTGATCACTTTGGAGGACTGGGCGTTGATCCGGAGGCTGGCCGGCGAGGGCGTGCCGAAGGC
>NZ_JAMXSA010000030.1:0-32672 GCF_024124465.1 Microbacterium sp. CnD16-F | reverse complement strand
GCCGGGGCGGGATCGCCGTCCGGGCCGGCCGCGGTCGGAGGCGCGGCATCCGTCTGTGTCCGTGCGGCCGCCGCACGTGCGGCGGCCAGGGCGGCCTGCGCCTTCGCGAGCTTCAGCTCCGCCTCTGCGGCGGCGGCCTCGGCTTCGAGACGGGCGAGTTCGGCAGCGGCTTCCTCGGCGCTCATGCCGCTCAGCCTAGCGAGAACCGGCGCTCGCGTTCCCGGACGACGGGGATCGTCAGCGCCGCCGCGACCAGCAGCGTCGTGGCGACACCGAGCACGGTCCCGCCCAGGGTGTCGGTCAACCAGTGCGCATGGACCTGCGTGCGACTGAACGCCATGAGCAGGGTCCACGCGACCCCGACGACGAGCACCCAGACGCGCGGGAAGAGAATGACCGCGACGGTGGCGATCACCGCGGCGTTCGCCGTGTGGCCGGACGGGAACGACCCGTGGTCGGAGATGACGAGCATCTCCTCCGGCCGCACGCGGCCGAAGATCCCTTTGAGCAGCTGCACGACGAGCGCGCCCACGATCGACGCGGCGAGGAAGAAGACCGCACCCCACGGCCGCCGGGCCAGCAGCAGCAACCCCGCGCCGACGAGGGGCACGACGTAGGTCCCGATGACCCCCGCGCCCAGGACGTTCATGAGCAGCGACACGGGTCGGATGCCGGGGAGGAACGTCGCGACGTAGGCGTTCCACCAGGAATCGAGGTCGATGAGTTCGGAGTCGGTCGACTCGACGGCGATCCCGGTGGCGACGGCCGCGACGAGGAGCACCGCGCCGATCACCGCCAGCCGCAGGCCGATACCGATCTCGTGTTCGTGCGTGGGCACTGTCATGGACCCATCCTGCTCGACGCGGGGCGCCGTCAGGCACCCCTTGCGCAGCCGCGCGGGATGCCCCACACGTCACGAGACCCTATGAAACGCTCACCGCCCAGGGCCCGTGCAGATGCAGGCGAATAACATCGAAGCGGCGCACCTGCGCCCTCCCCACCCCGACCGACGAGGCCACTCCCATGACCCCGAACGATCCCACCGGTAAGCGCACGAGCGGCAACCCTGCCACGCAGGCGCAGCTGAACCTCACCGTGAAGCAGCAGCGCGAGCAGCAGAAGCAGCAGAAGCTCGCCGAGTACCAGCGCCAGCTCGCCAAGCGCCGCCGCACGAAGACCACCTGGTGGATCGTCGGCGTCACCGCCGCCGTCGTGGTCGTCGGCCTCGTGGCCGCCTCCTACTTCCTCACGCCCCGCCCCGTAACCGTCGCCCGCGGCGACGGCGACGGCTCGGGCATCTCGGGGGTGCAGACCTTCGAGCACACCGCCAACCACGTCGAGGGTGCCGTCGACTACGAGCAGACCCCTCCCGCCGGCGGCGACCACAACGCGGTCTGGCTGAACTGCGGCGTCTACGACCAGCCCGTCCCGAACGAGAACGCCGTCCACACCCTCGAGCACGGCGCCATCTGGATCACGTACGACCCGGCGCAGGTCGACCAGGCCGGCATCGACGCCCTCGACGCGCAGCTGCCCTCGGACCACACCGTGCTCTCGCCCTACGAGGACATGGACACTCCCATCGCCGTCAGCGCGTGGAACGCGCAGCTGAAGGTCGACTCCCCCGACGATGAGCGCATCGGCGAGTTCATCAAGGCCTACTGGCGCAACGTGAACGGTCCCGAGCCGGGCGCCGCGTGCACCGGCGCTCTGGACGCGCCCGGCAAGCAGTGACCGACGGCACCGTCGGCGACGAGCCGGGCACCGAGCGCACCCTGCCCCCGTGGTGGGTCGTGCTGCTCGTGGGCCTCGCCATCGCCGCGGTGGCGTTCGCGATCGGCCGCTTCTCGACGTTCGGCATCGCCGGCTCCACCCCGGGTGAAGGCTCCGCCGACGCCGGCTTCGCCCGCGACATGCAGATGCACCACGCGCAGGCGGTCGACATGGCGATGACCATCTACGCCGAGACCGACGACGACGAGCTCCGCGCCCTCGCGTACGACATCGCGACCGGGCAGTCGTCGCAGCGCGGCGAGATGCTGGACTGGCTGGTCCGCTGGGGGCTGCCGCAGTACGACGACCAGCCGATGGCGTGGATGGCGGCATCCGATTCCTCCGGGCATGCGCACGCCGGCGCCGACGGCGAGCCCCTCTCGGACGAAGAGATGCGCGAGCAGATGGGCATGGCCTCGGACGCCGAGCTGGCAGCTCTCAAGGCGGCCACCGGTCAGCAGGCGGACTGCTCGTTCCTCACCCTGATGATCCGCCACCACGAGGGCGCGATCCCGATGGCCGAGGCCGCCGTCGACCTCGCCTCCGACGAGCGCGTGCGGACGGTCGCTCAGACCATGATCAAGGGTCAGTCCTTCGAGATCCAGGCGATGACCTCGATGCAGCAGCGCCTCGGCTGCAGCGGTTGACCCGCAGACGAACGAAGAGGGGGATGCCGGTGGCCACCGGCATCCCCCTCTCTCGTCGTTCCGGGCTCAGCCCTTCGTCGCACCCGCGAGCAGGCCGCGGACGAAGAAGCGCTGCAGCGCGAAGAACACGATGAGCGGGACGATGATCGAGATGAACGTGCCCGCCGACTGCAGGAACCAGCGGTTGCCCCAGGTTCCCGACAGCGAGTTCAGCGCCTGCGTGATCGGCAGGGCGCCCGGCGAGGCGAAGATCGTCGCGACCAGCAGGTCGTTCCACACCCACAGGAACTGGAAGATCGCGAACGACGCGATCGCCGGAGCGGCCAGCGGCAGGATGATCCGGAAGAAGACCTGACCGTGGCCGGCGCCGTCCACCCGCGCCGCCTCGATGACCTCACCCGGGATCTCCGCGATGAAGTTGTGCAGCATGAACGTCGCCAGCGGCAGCGCGAAAATGGCGTGCGCGATCCAGACGCGGGCGAAGCTGTACTGCACGTCGTTCAGACCGAAGCCCGGGAAGATCGGCACTTCGTTGATGGTGAGCCCCTGCGAGAAGAGGGACAGCAGCGGCACGAGGGCCATCTGCAGCGGCACGATCTGCAGGGCGAACACGAAGACGAACAGCGCGCTGCGCCCCTTGAAGTCGATCCACGCGAACGCGTAGGCCGCCAGCGCCGCCATGACGATCGGGAAGACCGTCGCGGGGATGGTGATCGCGAGCGAGTTCACGAACGCCGAGGCGAGTGTCGTCGACGTACCGCCCGAGTTCAGCGCCTCGAAATAGTTGTCGAGGGTGAAGTCGGGGTTGGTGAACACGGTCCACCAACCGGTCGACTGCGTGTCGGCGCCGGGTCGGAACGAGGTGACGAACAGGCCGAACGTCGGGATCGTCCAGAAGATGGCGATGATGACGGCCGCGATCGTCGCGCCCTTCGACGTCAGCTTCTTGTGGGCGATCGCCTCGTTCTTGCGGGTGTCGCGCGCGACCTGGCGGGCCGTGCGGTTGTCGACCGGTGTGGTGGGTGCTGCGACGGTCATCAGCGGATCTCCCTCTGCTTGGCCATCGATCGGGCGTTGTAGATGATCAGCGGCAGGACGAACAGGAACAGGACGACGGCCAGAGCGGACGAGTGACCGTAGCTCTGGAACCGCTGCTGCTGGTTGACCATCTCGAAGCCGAGGACGGTCGTATCGTCGCGACCGCCGGTCATGACGGCGACGATGTCGTACACCTTCAGCGAAGCGATCGTGATGGTCGTGAGCACGACGATCAGCGACGAGCGGATGCCGGGGACCGTGACGTTGCGGAACCGCTGCCACGCGTTGGTGCCGTCCAGCTGCGCCGCCTCCATCTGCTCGACGGGGACCGCCTTGATGGCCGCCGACAGGATCACCATCGCGAAACCGGTCTGCGTCCAGATGAAGACGACGAGGAGCATGAGCGTGTTGATGACCGGCTTGATCGCCAGCCACTGCACCGGGTCGCCCCCGAAGGCGGTGACGATGGCGTTCAGCAGACCGACCTGATCGCCCTGACGGGCGTCGTACATGAACTTCCAGATGATGCCGGCGCCGACGAACGAGATCGCGACGGGCATGAACACGAGGACCTTCAGGATCTTCTCGCCGCGGGCGCGATCGATGAAGACCGCGTAGGCGAGACCGATCACGACCGAGATCGTCGGTGCCAGAAGCGCCCACAGCAGCGTGTTGACCACCGACGCCGTACCGGTCGGGTTCGTGAACACCCAGATGTAGTTCTCCATGCCGACGAACTGCTCGCCCGACTTGTCGAAGAACGACTTGAAGATCGTCGAGATCGCCGGGTAGATCAGGCCGAGGATCAGCATGATGCTGGCCGGCGCCATGAAGAGGATCAGCTGGAACAGGTAGCCGGCGCCCTGACGGGAACGGAAGTCCGCAAAGAAGAGCAGTCCACCGACCAGCAGGGCGATCGCGACGACGTACACCACCGCGTTCGCGTAGGGACGCAGCAGGAGGAAGGCCAGCAGCGGGATCAGCAGGCAGGCCGCCAACCGCATGATGAAGTAGCCGCGGCCGGGCCGCGGGGCGAACTCGATCAGCACGAGGATGATGCCGACCACGATCCCGAACACCACCAGGATGACGGGGATCTGGACCAGCGGGTTCAGACCGCCGAGCCAGAGGAAGAAGCTGTTGAGCGAGAACCCGATGGTGATGCGTGCCGACTCCTCGCTGGAGGCCGTGAAGGCCAGCAGGAAGAAGAGCAGGACGATCAAGGCGAAGCCGGCGGCGACGACGATTCGGGTGATCGATCGTCCCTTGGGGTCCTGCGCGTGAGTGGTCACGGCGGGTTCGGTGTCGACCGGCCTGTCGACGGTGGTCTGCGACATGGGTGTCCCCTTCTGAGTACGACGATTTACTCGGGCGGTGCGGATGGGAGAAGCGGGGTCGGGCTGGTGCAGCCCGACCCCGCTCGGCTCAGCCGATCGTCAGGCGACGATCAGTTCTCGTAACCGGCCTGGATGTCCGAGAGCACCGTGTCGGTGTCCTTGCCGTCGATCCAGTCGACCATGCCCTTCCAGAACGAGCCCGAGCCCACCGTGGAGGGCATCAGGTCGGAGGCGTCGAAACGGAAGACCGTCGACTCGTCCTGGAGCGTCGTCATCGCTTCCTTGAGGAACTCGCTGGAGGCGAGGTTGGGGTCGGCGTTCTTGTTCGCGGAGATCACACCGCCGAGCTCGACACGAGCGTCGGCGAACTCCGGCGAGGCCATGAACTCCAGCACCTTCTGAGTGGACTCGTCGTCCGAGAAGCCGGCGACGAACTCGCCGCCACCCTCGACCTGGAGCTCGCCCTCGGTGTAGCCCGGCATGATGAACGCGTAGACGTCACCGTCGGGGGCGACCTCAGGGGTCTCGCCGTCGGCGGTCTGCACGTCGAGGAAGTTCGCCGAGAGGAACGACGCCTGGTGCGTGAGCGCGCAGTCGCCGCTCGCGACGGCCGCAGCCACGTCGCCGAACGCCGTCGAGTTGATGCTCTTGACGTCGCCGTAGCCAGCGTTGACGTAGTCCGGGTTGAGCAGGATGTCGCCGACCGCGTCGAACGCTTCCTTGATCTGCGGGTCGGTGAACTTCACGTCACCGGCCACCCACTGGTCGTAGACGTCGGGGCCGGACTGGCGCAGGACGAGGTCCTCGATCCAGTCGGTGCCCGGCCATCCCGACGCGGCGTCGGAGGCGAATCCGGCGCACCACGCGGGGCCGCCGGTGGTCTCGACGATCTTGTCGGTGAGGGCGATCATCTCGTCCCACGTCTTCGGGATCTCGACGCCCCACTCGGCGAACTGCTTCGGGGAGTACCAGACGTACCCCTTCAGGTTCGCGAGCATGGGAGCGGCGTAGAACTCGTCGTCGAACGTGCCGTAGTTCTTCCAGTCGGGCGACCAGTTCTCGTCGACGGCACTCTCGACCGCGTCGGAGGCGGGCAGCACCTTGCCGGTGTCGACGAGCGTCTTCAGCAGACCGGGCTGCGGGACGATCGCGATGTCCGGGGCGTCACCACCGGTGACCTTCGTGACGATGTTTCCTTCGAACGACTTGTCGCCGGTGTACTCGACCGTGATGCCGGTGTCGGCGGTGAACTTCTCAAACGACTTGTTGAGGGCGTCGGCCTCACCGCCGGTGATGCCTCCCGCGATGCGGACGGTCTTCTTCGCCTCGCCGCCCGTGCCGCCTTCGCCCTCGGTGCCACCTTCCGCACACCCGGCCAGCACCAGTGCTGCCGCGCCCAGAAGGGCGACCGGGGCAAGAAGACGGTATCGCTGTGACAATGCCATGTACTTCTCCTCTTTCGGGATCATCGTCCGCCCAGAGGAGCCTTGGCCGCATCCTTGGGGAACCGATTCCAGGACAACCTACTTGGCGGTAGCGCTTCGACACAACAGCGAAATATCAAGGTTCTGCATCCATTAGAGTACCTAGGCCCTCGAGCTGTGAGACCGCTCTCACGGCCGGCCCACGGAACCGGTTCCGGCGTGCCGTTCCAGGCACTACGCTGAGTCCTCGACCGAGGGGACGGTCGGACGGGGTCGAGGAGGACCGATGAGCACCATCGCCGACGTCGCAGGTGAGGCCGGCGTATCGAAGGCGACCGCCAGTCGCGCGCTGACCGGCAGCACGCAGGTGTCGGCCGATGCCCGACGACGTGTGCACGAGGCCGCACGCCGGCTCGGGTACACACCGTCGACGAGCGCCGTCAGCCTCGCGACGGGGCGCACCCGCAACGTCGGCGTCGTGATGCCGCACGTCAACCGATGGTTCTTCGCCGAAGTCCTCGAGGGCATCCAGCAGGCGCTCCTGGAACGCGGACTGGACCTCACCCTGTACGACGCCGATCCGGGCAGCGAGACCCGCCGTCGCGTGTTCGACGAGTTCCTCACCCGCAAGAGGTTCGACGGGCTCATCGCGGTCGGGCTGGAGCCCGCCGAGAGCGAGCTCGAGACCCTGCTGTCCCTCAGCCGCCCCGTCGTCAGCATCATCGGCACCGAGCGCACGACGAGCGTCGTGACCCTCGACGACGCGCACGCGGCCGCCCTGGCGACGGCACACCTCGTCGCGCTGGGACACCGCCGCATCGCGTTCCTCGGCGGCACGGCGGCGACGCTGTGGCCCCACGTCGAGTCCGCGCGCTACGAAGGCTACGAGCGCGAGATGCGCGAGTCGGGGCTCGGCGACCACATCAGCCGCACGCCCGCGGAGCTCACGATGTCCGCCGGCTACGCCGCCGCGGTCGATCTGCTCAGCGACCCCTCGCAGCGACCCACGGGACTGGTGGCGGCGTGCGACGAGGTCGCGATCGGCGCCATCATCGCGGCGCGGCGCCTCGGCATCCTGGTCCCCTCCGACCTCAGCGTCATCGGCATCGACGACCACGAGAACGCCGAGATGTTCGCCCTGACGACGCTGCGGCAGATCCCGCGCGAGCAGGGCGGGACGGCCGTGGAACTGCTCATGCGGCACATCGAGGATCCGACGGCCGAACCGACCAGCGTCATCATCCGACCGCGACTGGTGGTGCGGAACTCGACGTCCACACCGACCGGGTCATCGAGCGCCGCCGTCCGAGACGCCGCCTGGTCCTGACCCCCGGCATCCACCCCGGAAACGGCCGAAGGCCCCGGATGCCGAAGCATCCGAGGCCTTCGGAAAGGTGCGGAACCTTACTTGACGGACACCGTCGCGCCGGCGGCCTCGAGGGCCTCCTTCGCCTTGTCGGCGGCTTCCTTGTTCGCGCCCTCGAGCACGGCCTTGGGAGCACCGTCGACGACGGCCTTGGCCTCGCCGAGGCCGAGCGAGGTGAGCTCGCGGACGACCTTGATGACCTGGATCTTCTTGTCGCCGGCAGCCTCGAGGATGACGTCGAAGGAGTCCTTCTCCTCAACCTCTTCAGCAGCAGCGCCACCACCGGCACCGGCGACGGCGACGGGGGCAGCAGCGGTGACGTCGAACTTCTCCTCGAACGCCTTCACGAACTCGCTGAGCTCGACGAGGGTGAGGCCGGCGAACTGCTCGAGCAGCTCCTCGGTGGAAAGCTTCGCCATGATGTATCTCCTAGATAGATGGGGTGTGTGTAAAAGAGCTCGCTCGTCGCTTACGCGGCGTCAGCGGTCTCCAGCTTTTCGCGAAGCGCGTCGATGGTGGCGGCAGCCTTGCCCATCGTCGCCTTCATCATGCCCGCAGCCTTCGCCAGCAGAACCTCGCGGCTCTCGAGCGAGGCGTACTTGTTGACCTCGTCGGCCGAGAGCGCGTTGCCCTCGAAGATGCCGCCCTTGATCACGAGAAGCGGGTTGGCCTTGGCGAAGTCACGCAGAGCCTTGGCAGTGGCGACGAAGTCGCCGTGCACGAAAGCGACGGCCGAGGGACCCTTGAGGTCCTCGTCCAGCGCCGTGATCCCCGCGTTGTTCGCGGCGATCTTGGTCAGCGTGTTCTTCACCACGGCGTACTGCGCGTCCTGACGGATCGCGTTGCGCAGCTGCTTGAGCTGGGCAACCGTCAGACCGCGGTACTCGGTCAGCAAGACGGCGTTCGAGTCCTCGAAGTTCTTCGTGAGCTCGGCGACCGATGCATCCTTCTGCGCCATGGTCACTCCTTGATGTGTACGAGACGCCCCGCGGTGGCGGGACGTCGACCTCGACGGTCGGGCTACATGAGAAAAGCTCCGGCGCAAGCGCACGGAGCTTCGGCCCGGTTTCCCGGAAGTCTGTCGTACACCTGCGTGGGCCCCTGCGATGCAGAGCTTCGATCGTGTGCGCGGGCGCACAGCGATGACCGACGGTCTTTGGCTTGTCCCCCAGTGTACGCCGCGCTCGCGCACCCGCCAAATCCCGGCATCCGGTCCGTGCGTTCGCGCGAAAGCGCGCACGCGTGCCGGTGGGTGCGGGCGAGCCGCCGCCGCGTCGTCCACATCATGTGCTCCCGACGAGAGCACACGATGTGGACGGTTCAGGAGATGTGCAGTCGTTCAGAGCACATGATGTGCACGACGGAGGAGGCAGGGGATGCCGCGTTCGCCGCGCTCATGGGCGGGGTGAGATCCGGAAGGCAGCCATCCGGGCGGCGAGCACCTGCGGTGTGTCGAGGTCCGTCCACCCGATGCGCACCAGTCGCTTCTGTGTCACGCCTCGGATCCAATCCTCACGCTGCTTCTCCAGGAGCAGGATGTCGTCCAGGTGTCGACCGGCGCGGAGCTCATCGTCGCGGTACTTGACCGCACCGTCGAACTCGACGAGAACGTTCTCGTCCTCCAGCTCGATATCGACGCGGTAGTCCGAGCCGGCGGGCCCGCGCACCGGGACCTGGAGCCGGAATCGGGCGAACCCGATCTCCGCCAGCATCCAGCGCGCGATGCTCTCGCCCGTACTCTCGGCGAGACCGTTCGCGAAGGCGATGACCGTCCCGGCACGAGCCGCTCCGCGTGAACCGCGCTTTCGCCGGCCGATGTCGAGCACACTCTGACGCCAGCGCTCGACCGCCTCGGGATCGCCGCCGGATGTGGACGCCACGATGCGCAATGCCGCGTCGGCGGCCGCGACACCGCTGGACGGCGGCAGAACTCGACACACATCCCAGAGCGTCCGGGCCAAGGTCGTGCAGGGCACATCGAACCGGTTCGTGATCTCGGACGGCTCGAGCCGATCCGCGTGTCGGCGCAGCGCCGCGCGACTGACCAGCCGGCCATCCGCCGGCATGCTCACGTGAACCGCATCGGGTACGTGCCGTGCAAGCGGCAGTCCCCACAGCACCGCTGCGGACTGATAGGAGAACACGCTCGTCCCGTCCTTCCGCTCAGCATCGGCGGCGGCGATCTCGACGAGGTGGCGCGCTTCGGGCCATAGGTCGTCGAACTGCTCGGCGAGGACGTATCGATTGCGTTGGATCCGCAGCATCCGACCCTCTCTCACCGCGTCCGTGATGTCACGCGACCGCCACCCGGAGCGTTCCAGATCGGCACGATCGAGAATCAGCCGGCGCGCTTCGGCGAACGAGATGTGTCGAGGCATGCAGCGAGCCTCCCCAGGGCGACCCGGCCGAGAGGGGTTCGCGCGCCGAACCGGGGAAGCCTCCGCAATCCGTCGTCCAGTGGAGGAAGCGACGGATGTTCACATCATGTCGTCCGCACGAGAACACACGTTCCGCGCAGCTCACGACGTGTGATGTCGACCAGACGACATGATGTGGACAGAAGGGCGGATGCCGGGCGGCAGCGCACGGGCGGCAGCGCAGCGCGGCAGCGCAGCGCGCGGGCGACGCAGCGCACGCCCTCGCGCGCCGGCACCGGCGCGGGTCAGTGCGAGGAGAAGGCGGATCGATGGCGCGGGTGGGCGAGCACCTGATCGCCGGGGTGCGCGAGGTCGTGTACTCCCGTTCCGCGCCGCTCGCGACGGCGCACCTGTCGATCGTGCAGTCCGCGACGGGTGCGGAGGCGGGCGTCCTGGGCGCCAGCATCCTCGCCGTCGAGCATGCGCTCTCCCGGGACGTCCTCGCCGCGGGGGTCGAGACCGTCTGATCGGGCGACGGCCGCGCGCGGCGGGTCGGGACAGCCCGTGCGGGAAGGGCGACTTAGGATCGACGGGTGACTCCCGAACTCGCCGCCCGGATCGTCGCGGACTCCCGCGACCGGGTCGCGTGGATGCGGGCCCGCTCCCGCGGGATCACGGCCACGGACGTCGCCGCGCTCACCAGCGAGAAGGCGATCGCCCGAGCGGCCGAGGCGAAACTGAACGGCTCCGGATTCAGCGGCAACGCCTACACCGACCACGGTCGACGGCGTGAGCCCGAGATCGCCGCCTGGGTCGCGGCGACCCACGGCATCCGTCCGTCGTCGGCGCTGTTCCACGCCGAGATCGAGAAGCGGCACCTCGCCACCCCCGACGGGATCATGGTGGATGCCGCGGGCCGCGTCACGCTCGCCGAGATCAAGACGACCAACAAGACGTGGAAGTCGATCCCCCGTACGTACCTGCGTCAGGTGTGGTGGCAGCAGCACGTCCTCGGCGCCGAGCGCACGCTCGTCGTGTGGGAGGAGCACCAGGACTTCGTCCCGCTCCGGGACGAGCCGCGGTGCGCCTGGATCGATCGTGACGAGGCCGAGATCGGGTCGCTCGTGCGCCTGGCGACCGCCTTGATCGACGAGCTCTACCACCGCACGACCGGTAAGACGCCGCCGGTGCGCGAGACGGCCGCGCCGGTGAGCCGCCGCGAGCAGCTGCGCGAACGCGACATCTTCCGAGCGCTCGCCCTCGCCGACTGATCCCCCGCGATGAGGCCGCCTCGGGGCGGTGTTCCGTCGCGCCTCGGGGAGATAGTTGACGTGGATCAAATGACGGCATATAGTTGACGTCTATCAAATGTTGACCTGAATCATCTAACTGGAGTTGCATGTCCACCTCGACCCCCACCGCGCCGCGCCGGGTCCTCGCCCCGCTCTCGGGGCTGCTCCTCGGCATGTTCGTGTCGATGATCGCGTCGACGGTCGTCTCGACGTCGCTGCCCGTGATCATCCACGAGCTCGAGGGCGACCAGGGCGCGTTCACCTGGGTGGTGACCGCCACGCTGCTCACCACGGCCATCTCGACGCCCATTTGGGGCAAGCTCGCCGACCTCGTGAACCGCAAGGCGCTCTACCAGATCGCGCTCGTCATCTTCGTCCTCGCGACCGCCGCAGCCGGGTTCGCGCAGGACCCCGGCACGCTGATCGCGTTCCGCGCCGTGCAGGGTCTCGGCGCAGGAGGCCTCGCGGCCCTCAGCCAGGTGCTCATGGCCGACATCATCAGCCCGCGTGAGCGCGGCCGCTACATGGGCCTGTTCGGCGCCGTCATGGCCGTCGCGACCGTCGGCGGCCCGCTGCTGGGTGGCGTCATCACCGACGCGTTCGGCTGGCGCTGGAACTTCTTCGTGTCGCTCCCGATCGCCGTCGCCGCGCTCATCATGGTGCAGCGCACCCTGCCTCACTCGAGCGTGAGCAGTCGCCGTCCGAAGATCGACTACCTCGGCATCGTGCTGCTGTCCACCGCCGTCTCGCTGCTGCTCATCTGGGTCACCAGCGCCGGCTCCAGCTTCGATTGGTGGGGCACCGAGACCATCCTCATGGTCGGTGGCGCCCTCGTCGCCGCCGTGCTGTTCGTCGTCGTCGAACTGCGCACCAGCGAGCCGCTCGTGCCGCTCACCCTCTTCCGCGACCGCACCTTCACCCTCGCGGTCGTCGCCTCGATCGCCACGGGCATCGCGATGTTCGGTGCGTCGGTCTTCCTCGGCCAGTACATGCAGATGGCCCGCGGCGCCACGCCGACCGAGGCCGGCCTCATGACGATCCCGATGATCGCGGGGCTCCTGCTGTCGTCGGTCGGTGTCGGTGCGCTCATCACGCGCTTCGGCCACTGGAAGCCGTACCTCGTCGTGGGCAGCATCCTGCTGACCGCCGGCGCGACCCTCCTGTCGACCATCCACTACGACACCGACTTCTTCCTCGTCTCGGTCTACATGTTCCTGCTGGGCGCGGGCGTCGGCATGACGATGCAGAACCTCGTCCTAGCGGTGCAGAACACCGCGAAGCCGTCGGAGATCGGCGTCGCGAGTTCGGGTGTGACCTTCTTCCGCAGCCTCGGCGGCACCGTCGGCGTCTCGCTCATGGGCGCGGCGCTCGCCACGCGCGTCACCGACCTGTTCGGCGGAGCGCAGGAGAAGATCGTCGCCGTCCTCACCGCCCTCGGGCCCGAGGGGGCGACCTGGGCCAAGCAGCTCGCCTCCGGCGCACTCCCCCGCGTCGCCACCATGCCCGAGAGCCTCCGCGTGATCGTCGAGGACATCTACGCGCAGGGCATCTCGTCCGCGTTCCTCATCGCGGTGCCGTTCGGTGTGATCAGCATCCTGGCCGTGATCTTCCTGCCCAACCGCAGCCTCAGCACCATGACGACCTCCGAGCGTCGCCAGGCGTCGGAGGCCGACCTGGCCACCGTGTCGGTGCCCGCCGGAATGGACGCCGTCACCGCGACGGGCACGGTTCCCGTGGTCGACCCCGACGCCCGGGCGGACGAGACCGCGAGCGAGGCACGGCGATAACATGGACACGATGTCCGCAGCGACCGACCGAGAGGCCCGCACCCGCGCGGTGCGGGCTCTCGAGGGCGAGTTCAGCGACCTGATCACCCTCTTCAGGCGCAAGATCACCGAGAACGCCAACCGTGTGAGCCCGGGGATGCTGCCGGGCGCCTACAAGGTCTTCACGACGATCGTGCGTCACGAGCCGGTCACCCAGTCCGCCCTCGCCGAGATGCTCCTGCTCGACAAGGGCCAACTCAGCCGGAGCGTGCGCGAGCTCACGGAGCTCGGACTCATCGAACGCACCCCCGACCCCAACGACGGCCGGTCGAGCCTGCTGAGCGCCACGGCGCACGGCCGCGATCGCCTCGCGGATGCCCGGGGCCCCCAGGAGGGCGCGCTGCTCGCCGCGCTGGAGGACTGGCGGGTCGAGGACATCGAGAACCTCGCCCGACTGCTGCACGCCCTCGTCGCCGGATCCCGACCCGACGGCGGCCCCACCACGTAGGCCGCCGCCGGGATTCTCGCTCCGGTGACGCCGACGTAACACCGTCGAGACAATGTCGCGATTGACTGGTCTTCCACCGAGCACCCCCGCGCTCGCCGTCGAGCGCAGGTGAGAAGGAGCAGCCGATGCGATTCCGGCCGCTGCGATCCGCAGCCCCCACCGCGAGCGAGGCCGTCGAGGTGACCGCTCCTCCCCCGGACATGCGCGGCGTGGTCTACGACGCCCCGGGCGACGCCGAGGCCCTCCGTGTCGCCCGGCTGCCCGTCCCGAAACCAGCGCTCAGCGAACTGCTCGTGCGCGTCGTCGCCGCCGGCGTGAACCCCATCGACGCCAAGACCCGCGCGGGTCGCGGCCTGAACGGTCTCCTCGACGGTGATCCCACGCCCCTCGGCTTCGACTTCAGCGGGGTCGTCGTCGCGAGCCCGTTCGAGGCCCACCCGTTGCAGCCGGGCGACCCGGTGTTCGGGATGGCGGCCTTCCCCCGGACGGGCGGGAGCTACGCCGACTACCTCGTCGTGCCCACCCTGTCGGTGGCGCGCAAGCCCGCCTCGCTGTCGCACGTCGAGGCGGCGGGGGTGCCGGTCGCGGCGCTCACTGCCTGGGGACTCGTCGTCGAGACCGCTCACGCGCACGAGGGCCAGCGCATCCTCATCCACGCCGGCTCCGGCGGCGTCGGTCACTTCGCCGTGCAGCTCGCGGCCTACTTCGGTGCCCACGTGACGGCGACCGGTTCGGAGCGCAACCTCGGTTGGCTGCGCGAGCTCGGGGCATCCGTCGCCATCGACTACACGACGACCCGCTTCGAGGAGGTCGTCGGCGAGGTGGACGTCGTCATCGACCTCGTGGGCAACGTCCACGGCGACACCGGTACGCGGTCCCTGACCGTCCTGCGCCGGGGCGGTCTATACGTCATGGTGCCTACGGGAGCCTGGGACGGATACGCGGATGCCGCCGCGGCGGCCGGCGTGCGCGCGACCTCCTACAAGACGATCCCCGACGGTGCCGTGCTCGCGACGCTCGGACGCCTGCTCGACTCGGGTGCCGTGCAGGTCTACATCGACCGGGTGTACGACCTCGCCGACGCCGCCGAGGCGCACCGCGAGCTCGAACGCGGCCACACGCGCGGCAAGATCGTGCTGAGCGTGGCGGACGCCTGATGCGCCGCATCCGCCTCGTCGTCCGAGGCATCGTCCAGGGTGTCGGGTTCCGGTTCGCGATGCAGCACACCGCGCGTGCGGCCGGTGCCACCGGATGGGTGCGCAACCTCTCGAACGGCACGGTCGAGGCCGAGGTGCAGGGCGACGCGGCCGCCGTCGAGGCGGTCGTCGACTGGGCGGCGAAGGGGCCGCGCGGGGGCGTCGTCGACGACGTCGTGCTGACCGAGGTCACGCCGCAGGACGAGGAGGCGGACTTCGAGATCCGCCGCGACGCCTGACGCGTCAGTCCTCGAGCGGTCGCAGGATGCGGTCGAGGAAGCGCCGGGTGCGCTCGTTCTGCGGCGCCGTGAACAGATCACGGGGGTGGCCGCGTTCGACGATGACCCCGCCGTCGAAGAAGACGACCTCGTCGGCGACCTGCCGTGCGAAGCCGAGCTCGTGGGTGACGATGACCATCGTCCACCCCTCGTCGGCGAGCTCCTTGAGCACCAGCAGCACCTCGCCCACGAGCTCCGGGTCGAGGGCGCTGGTCGGCTCGTCGAAGAGAAGGACGTCGGGAGCGAGCGCGAGCGCCCGTACGATGCCGACCCGCTGCTGCTGTCCGCCGGACAGCTCGTGCGGATAGGCATCGCGCTTCTCAGCGAGTCCGACGCGCGCCAGCAGCCGCTCCGCGTCGGCGACGGCCGCATCCTTCGTCACCCCCCGCGCGTGCACCGGTCCCTCGATCACGTTCTCGAGGACCGTGAGGTGCGGGAAGAGGTTGTGGTGCTGGAAGACCATCGCGGAGCGGTCCCGCAGCGCGGCGCGCTGCTGCTTCGCCGCCCGCCCCGTGGCCGACTGGCCGAAGTCGTGCGTCTGGCCGTCCGAGAAGGTGACGACGCCGGCGTCGGGGGCCTCGAGCCCGTTCAGGCAGCGGAGCACCGTGGTCTTGCCCGAGCCGCTGGGCCCGATGAGACAGACGACTTCGCCCCGGCGGACGGCGAAGTCGACGCCGTCGAGGACGACGTTGTCACCGAACGACTTGCGCAGTCCGGTGACGCTGAGCAGGGGGGCGTCAGTGTGCGACACGGCGATCGAGCCTCCGTTCGATGCGGTCCTGACCGAAGGAGAGGACGAGGCAGAAGAGCCAGTAGATGACGGCGGCCTCGATGTAGACGACGAGGAACTCCGAGCTGAAGGCGGCGATGCGCTGCGCCGCGAGGAACAGCTCGGCGACCGTGATCTGGGCGACGAGCGAGGTGTCCTTCACGAGCGAGATGAACGTGTTCGACAGCGGCGGGACCGAGACGCGGGCCGCCTGGGGCAGGATGATGCGCCGGAGCGCCGTCGCCCGGGGCAGCCCGACGGTGAACGCGGCCTCCCACTGCCCCTTGGGGACCGAGAGGATCGCGGCACGGATGACCTCGGCGGCATACCCGCCGACGTTGAGCGACAGCGCGATGACCGCGGCCGGCCAGGCCTCGAGGCGGATGTCGATCTGCGGCAGACCGTAGTAGACGACGAAGATCTGGACGAGCAACGGCGTGCCGCGGATGACGGAGATGTACGCCCGAGCGAGACCCGACAGCACCCGGTTGCCCGAGATCCGCATCAGGGCCGCCGCGATCGCCAGCACGAGACCGACCACGAACGAGACGATCGCGAGGGGGATCGTGACCGTCACCCCGGCCAGGAGCATCGGCCAGAACGAGCTCAGGACGAGTTGCCACGTATCGGCGTCCACCGGCATCCTTTCTCAGAACGGGCGACGGGCCCGACGGACGCCTCGCAGCGTCGCGCCGAGCCCGTCGGGGCCGGGATCACTCGGTGACGTCGGCTCCGAAGTAGGTCTCGCTGATCTTCGCGAGGGTTCCATCTTCGCGCAGCTCGTCGAGCGCGTCGTCGATCTTCTCGATCAGCTCGGTCTTGTCCTTCGCGGCGACGATGGCGCTCTGGGCGGGGTCGGTCTCGGCCGCGATCTTCAGGCCCGTGGGTCCGTTGGTCTTCTCGTAGTCGAGGAAGGTGAGCTTGTCGTTGACGGTCGCATCGACGCGGCCCTGACGCAGCAACTCGACGGCCTGCGCCCAGCCCTCGATCGGGGTGACGTCGGCGCCGGCCTCCTCGGCGAGCTGGAAGAAGTTGCTCGTGAGCGACTGCGCCGTCTTCTTGCCCTTCAGATCGGCGAAGCTCGAGATCGAGTCGTCGCCCTCCTGGACCACGACGACGCTCGGCGACACGGTGTACGGCTCGCTGAAGAGGTACTTCTCCTCGCGCTCGGGGTTGATCGAGACCTGGTTGGCGATGACGTCGACGCGGCCCGCATCGAGACCGGCGAAGATGCCGTCCCACTGGGTCTCCTGGAATTCCACCTTCAGATCGAGCTTCTCGGCGACGGCCTCGATGATCTCGACGTCGTAGCCGACGAGCTTGCCGGTCTCGTCGTGGTACGTGAACGGACGGTAGGTGCCCTCGGTGGCGACCGTGAGCGTGCCCGCCTTGGCGAGACCGAGGTCCTCGCCGCCGGCGCCGGGCTGCCCCGAACTCGTGGAGCAGGCGGTCAGCGCCAGGACGGTGCTGAGGGCGAGGGCTCCGAGGGCAGCGGTACGACGGGACATGGATCTCCTTGGTGAGGGGTGTCGGGATGCGGTCGCGCAGCATCGGTGGCCGGCGCGACCCTTCAGTACAACACGCAGCGGCCCGAGATCTTCCCCGGGTGACGGACTGTGTCAGCGCGGCAGCCCGCGGACCAGCTCCGCGAACACCGCGGCGGCGTCGTCCGACCGCGACAGACCGGCCGCCTGACCCGCCCACAGCGACACGAGGTCGCCGTTGTGCGGTGCGGCGGAGCGGAAGCCGCCGGTCAGCCAGTTCTGCGCCGGGAACGGCGCGATCGCCCCGCCGTCCTCGATCGTCCGCACCGCTCGATTCGGGATGCCGCGGGCCAGGCGCCCGCTCATCGCCCGGGTCAGCACCGTGTCGGTGTCCGCCGCCGCCGCGAGTGCGGCTCGGTGCGCCTCGGCGGCCGCCGACTGCCGCGTCCGCAGGAACGCGCTCCCCACCTGCACGCCGGCCGCCCCGAGCGCGAACGCCGCCGCGACACCCCGACAATCGGCCACGCCGCCGGCGGCGATCACCGGGATGTCGACGGCGTCGACGACCTGCGGCACGAGGGCGAACGTCCCCACGAGGGACTCCTCGGCCGGTCGCAGGAAGCTCACCCGGTGACCGGCTGCCTCGGCACCGCTCGCGACGACCGCGTCGACGCCACCCTCCTCCAGCGCGACGGCCTCGGCGACGGAGGTCGCCGTGCCGATGACGCGGATGCCGCGACGATGCGCCTCGGCGACGACCTCCGGCGCGGGCACCCCGAACACGACGCTCAGGACGGCGGGCGCGGCATCCCAGACCGCGTCGAGCTGCTCCGACAGCGAGGGGAGGAACGCGGCGGGCAGCGGCGGGACGGCCGCACCGGCCGCCTCGAACAGCGGCGCGACGGCCGCCTGCGCGGCGGTCAGGTCGACCTCGTCGGGCGCGACCTCGTCGCCCAGCGGCAGCCACAGATTGAGCGCAAAGGGGCGCCCGGTCGCGGCGCGCAGCGCCGTCGCGGTGTCACGGATGCGGTCGCCCGAGTAGCCGTACAGTCCGAAGGATCCGAGGCCGCCGCAGTCGCTCACGCTCGCCGTCAGAGCGATCGAGGAGAGTCCGCCGAAGGGACCCAGCACGATCGGGGCGTCGATTCCCAGGAGCGTCTGCAGATCACCGGCCATGATCCCGACGTTACCAATGCCGGGAACGACGAAGGGGCCCCACCCGGAGGTGGAGCCCCTTGCTGTCGGTAACCTCAGACGAGAGCGTTGACGTCCAGCGGGATGCCGGGACCGAACGTGGTCGAGATGGCGCCCTTCTGGATGTAACGGCCCTTCGCGCTCGAGGGCTTCAGGCGCACGATCTCTTCGAGAGCGGCGGTGAAGTTCTCGTTGAGCTGCTCGGCCGTGAACGACGCCTTGCCGACCACGAAGTGGACGTTGGCGTGCTTGTCGACGCGGAACTCGATCTTTCCGCCCTTGATCTCCTCGACGGCCTTGGCCGGGTTGGGGGTCACGGTGCCGGTCTTCGGGTTCGGCATGAGGCCGCGGGGTCCGAGGACCTTACCGAGGCGACCGACCTGGCCCATGAGCTCGGGGGTGGAGACCGCCGAGTCGAACGCGGTGTAGCCACCGGCGACCTTCTCGATGAGCTCGGCGCCACCGACCTCGTCCGCACCCGCGGCGATGGCCGCTTCGGCGGCGGGACCGGTCGCGAACACGATGACGCGCGCGGTCTTGCCGGTGCCGTGGGGCAGGATGACCGTGCCGCGGACCATCTGGTCCGCCTTGCGCGGGTCGACGGCGAGCTTCAGCGCGACCTCGACGGTCGAGTCGAACTTCGCGGAGCCGGTCTCCTTCGCGAGGGCGACGGCCTCCTCGGAGGAGTAGAACGTGGAGCGGTCGATCTTCGCCGCTGCTGCTTCGTAAGCCTTGGACTTAGCCATGATGTTCTTCCCCTCAGTCCTCGACCGTGATGCCCATGGAGCGGGCGGTGCCGGCGATGATCAGCGAGGCGGCCTCGATGTCGTTCGCGTTCAGGTCGGGCATCTTCGTCTCGGCGATCTGACGGACCTGGTCCTTCGTGAGCTTCGCGACCTTGACGGTGTGCGGGGTCTTCGAGCCCTTCGCGACGCCGGCGGCCTTCTTGATGAGCTCCGCGGCGGGCGGGGTCTTCAGGACGAAGGTGAAGCTGCGGTCCTCGTAGACGGTGATCTCGACGGGGATGACGTTGCCGCGCTGCGACTCGGTCGCGGCGTTGTACGCCTTGCAGAACTCCATGATGTTGACGCCATGCTGACCGAGCGCGGGGCCGATCGGCGGCGCCGGGTTGGCGGCACCGGCGTTGATCTGAAGCTTGATCAGGCCGGTCACCTTCTTCTTCGGTGCCATTCCTCTTCCTTTCACGAGCGGGACGGATGCCCCGTTCTCCCACGGTCCCGGCGGTTCCGGGTCGTGGTGGTGTCCGTGCGCGCGACGAAGCGACACACAAACCACATGAGTCTACCGCATCCGGCATCCTCCGGCAGTACGGCGAAGGCCCCGCCGGAGCGGGGCCTTCGCGTCGCGCGGTGCGGCGCTTACTGCTTGGTGACCTGGTCGAAGCTGAGCTCGACCGGCGTCTCGCGCTCGAAGAGCGAGACGAGGACGGTGAGCTTGCCGCTCTCGGGCTTGATCTCGGAGATCGATCCGGGCAGACCCGCGAACGAACCCTCCTTGATCGTGATCGTCTCGCCGATCTCGAAGTCGACCTCGGTGACGACCGAGCGCGCCTGCGTGGCGGAGCCCTTGGCGGCACCGGCCTTGGCGGGGGCGACCTCCTTGGCCTCGACGAGGGGCTTCAGCATGTTGAAGGCCTCTTCGAAGCGCAGCGGCGTGGGGTTGTGGGCGTTGCCGACGAAGCCGGTGACACCGGGCGTGTGACGCACGACCGACCAGGTGTCCTCGTTGAGCTCCATGCGGACCAGCACGTAGCCGGGGATCCGCACGCGGTTGACCATCTTGCGCTGGCCGTTCTTGATCTCGACGACGTCCTCCATGGGGACCTCGACCTGGTAGATGTCGTCCTCGACCTCGAGCGTCGACTTGCGCTGCTCGATGTTCGCCTTCACCTTGCGCTCGAAGCCGGCGTAGGAGTGGATGACGTACCACTTGCCCTCGAGCGAGCGCAGCTCCTGACGGAACGCCTCGTACGGGTCCTCGGGGGTCTCGTCCTCGTCCTCGTCGTCGCCGAGTTCGGGACCGTCGTAGGGGGCGACCTCGTCGGCGGCGGCCGCAGCGCGCTCGGCCTCCTCGTCGGCGAGCGACTCGGTCAGCACCTCGGCGGCGGCCTCGGCCTCGTCGGCCTGGTCGATCTCGAGCGCGTCGTTCACGATGCGGTCGGCCTCGGGGTCTTCGATCACGACGGCGTCCTCTCCCGTGGGCTCGTCATCGGAGGGCTCGTCGTCCTCGATGTGCAGGGCGGCGTGCTCGGCGGACTCGGCGGAACGCTCCTGGTCGGCCAGGACGTTGCCCTCCTGGGCCTCGTCGTCCTCGCTGGACTGCTCCGCGGCGGTCGACCAGTCGGCGTCGTCGACATATCTTTCGGTCACGTCATTCACTTCCCTGCAGGTTCGGCTTCGATGTTCAGCGGCGCGTCGGCGGGTGATCCCGTGGTCCGGGATGCCGTCCGTCACCGCGACGGATGGTCGTCCGTTCGTCAGCTCGGCACGTCGAAGACGATGTCCGTGACCCAGGTGAAGAGCAGGTCGAGCCCGTAGACGATCGCCATCACGACGACGACGAATCCGAGGACCACGAGCGTGAACTTGACGAGCTCCTGCCGGGTCGGCGTGACGACCTTGCGGAGTTCGGCGATCACCTGACGGATGAAGAGGGCGATCCGCTGGAAGAAGTTGAGCTTCTTCTCACGGGTGGCGCCGCTGCTGGCAGCGACGACCTCGCCGTTCGGCTCATCCTGGACCATTCAACCCACCTGTTGCTCGGTTCGAGTCAGCTGACGCTGACGCGCAGGGCGGACAGGAATCGAACCTGCAACCTGCGGTTTTGGAGACCGCTGCTCTGCCAATTGAGCTACCGCCCTAAGGTCTTGCGACCCGGGGATCCACATCCTCGCCGACCCCATGGGCACGGCAAAAGAATGCAGACAACTGCGCGCACAAGCATACGGCATGCCTCGCGGGCTGGCGAACGCGCGGCAGCCCTCCCCCTCCCGGAAGGGCCTCGCTAGGCTTGTCCGGCCGTCCCGTCGCGGCAGCGCCGGAGGGGGTCCGGCGCGCGGACGATCACGAGGAGCCCGGTGACCGACAGTTCCGCCGCCCACCAGTTCCAGGTCGACCTCCGGGGTGTCATCGACCTCCTCAGTCGCCACATCTACTCGAGCCCCCGCGTGTTCCTGCGCGAACTCCTCCAGAACGCCGTCGACGCGATCGCCGCTCGACGTGCGCTCGACGGCGGGGGCGGCCGCATCCGGATCACGCCCGTGAGCGCCGCGTCGGACGAGTTCGTCCTGCGCGACGACGGCATCGGGCTCACCGAGGCCGAGGTCGCGGATCTGCTCGCGACGGTGGGACGCAGCTCGAAGCGCGACATCTTCGATCTGCCGCGCGGCGACTTCCTCGGCCAGTTCGGCATCGGGATGCTGTCGTGCTTCATGGTGTGCGACACGATCGACATCCGTTCGCGCAGCGCCGCGAGGGGCGGCGCCGTGGAATGGACCGGACACGCCGACGGCACCTTCACGGTGTCGCCGTACGCGGGCGACCTCCCCCGTCGGGACGAGCGTGCACCTGACCCCGCGCGCCGACACGCGGTCGCTGCTCGAGACGAGCACCGTCCTCGACCTCGCCGAGACGTTCGGGCGCTACTTGCCCCACACCATCGTGGTCGACCTCCCCGGCGGCGGCGAGACGACCGACACCGGAGGCCGAAGGTCAGGCGCAGGCGCTCGTGCAGCAGGGCCGGCACCTCGGCAACTTCGGGGAGTTCGACGACGCCGTGCTCGCGTTCGACACCGCGATCGGCCTCATCCGGGACCGCGAGGACCAGGTCGGCGTGCTCGCCGAGGCGCTGCACCTGCTCGCGCAGGCCAAGATGCAGCGCGGCGACGAGGACGCCTCCGACGTGATCGACCAGGCTCTGGCGCTCGGCCGGGCCAACGAGGCGCACTGGTACGTCGCCGACGTGCTCGACACGCGCGCGCGCCTGCTGGCCGGCCGTTCCTTCAGCCGATGCGGATGAGCTTCTTGTTGACGAACTCGTCGGCCGCCAGCAGCCCCAGCTCGCGGCCGGTGCCGCTGCGCTTGATGCCGCCGAAGGGCAGGCCCGGCTCGTCGGCGAGCACGAGGTTGACGTAGACCATGCCCGCCTCGATCCTGTCGGCGACCCGCTTCGCCTGCTCGGGGTCGGTCGTAAACACGTACGATCCGAGGCCGAACGGGGTGTCGTTGGCGAGGCGGACCGCCTCGTCCTCGTCTGCGACGCGGTAGACGACGCCCGCCGGACCGAACAGCTCCTCGCGGTACACGTCCATCTCGGGGGTGACGCCGGTGAGGACGGTCGGGGTGAAGAAGGCACCGTCGCGGGTGCCGCCGGTGACGATCGTGGCGCCCTGGGCCGCAGCATCCCGGATCTGCTTCTCGAGACGCTCAGCGGCCGCGACCGACGAGAGCGGGCCGAGGACCGTGTCGGAGCTCCACGGGTCGCCGACGCTCGCCGCGGCCATCTTGGCGGTGAACGCCTCGAGGAACGCGTCGTAGAGCCCGTCGACGACGATGAACCGCTTCGCGCCGTTGCAGGACTGCCCGGTGTTGTCGAGGCGCGCATCGACCGCCGCCTGCGCGACCGCGTCGATGTCGTCGGCCGACAGCACGATGAACGGGTCGGACCCGCCGAGCTCGAGGGCGACCTTCTTGAGGTTGCGCCCGGCGACCTCGGCGACCGCCGCGCCGGCACGCTCGGAACCCGTCACCGAGGCGCCCTGCACCCGCGGGTCGGCGATGACGTCGGCGGCCTGCTCGTTCGTCAGGTAGACGTTCGTGTACGCGCCCTCGGGGAAGCCCGCGTCGCGGTAGATCGCCTCGATCGCCGCCGCGGACTCGGGGCACTGCGGCGCGTGCTTGAGGAGGATCGTGTTACCGACCGCCAGGTTCGGGGCCGCGAAACGGGCCACCTGGTAGTAGGGGAAGTTCCACGGCATGACCCCCAGCAGCACGCCCAGGGGCGCCTTGCGGATGACGGCGGTGCCGTCGCCGTCGATCGGGACGGGCACGTCCGCGGTGATCTCCTCGATGTGGTCGGCGTAGTACTCGGTGATGTCGGCGGCGAAGTCGACCTCGCCGAGCGCCCCGTCGATCTGCTTGCCCATCTCGCGGACGATGATCTTCGCGAGCTCGTCGCGGCGCTCGCGGTGCAGCTGCGCGGCGCGGCGCAGCAGATCGGCCCGCTCGGCGGGCGTGGAGGTGCGCCCCCACCCGCGGGCGGCCTCGTCGGCGGTGGCCAGGGCGCGCTCCACCTCGTCGGCGGTGGCGGTCGGGTAGGTGGCGTGGGTCTGCCCCGTAGCGGGGTCGATGACGGCGTAGTCGCTCATGATGCTCCTCTTCGTCCCGCTCAGGCGGGGATCAGAGTGTACTTCACGTTCAGGTATTCGTGGATGCCTTCCAGGCCGCCTTCGCGCCCCATGCCCGACTGCTTGACCCCGCCGAACGGGGCGGCGGCGTTGGACACGACGCCGACGTTCAGGCCCATCATGCCCGTCTCGAGACGGTCGATCATGCGGTGGCCGCGGGCGAGGTCCTGCGTGAAGACGTAGGACACCAGCCCGTACTCGGTGTCGTTGGCCAGGCGCACGGCCTCGTCCTCGTCGGAGAAGGTGGAGATCGCGAGCACCGGCCCGAAGATCTCCTCGCGGAGGATCGCGCTGCCGGGGACGACACCCTCGACGACCGTCGGCTCGTAGAAGGTGCCGGGACCTTCGAGGGCGTTGCCGCCGGCCAGGATGCGTGCGCCCCGCTCGACGGCGTCGCCGACGAGCTCCTGCGCCTTCGCGACCGCGCGGTCGTCGATGAGCGGACCGATCTGCACGCCGTCCTCGGTGCCGCGGCCCACGTTCATGGCGCGCACGCGGTCGGCGACGCGCTGCGAGAACTCGGCCGCGACCGACTCGTGCACGATGAAGCGGTTGGCCGCGGTGCAGGCCTGTCCGATGTTGCGGAACTTGGCGAGCATCGCGCCGTCGACGGCCTTGTCGAGGTCGGCGTCCTCGAAGACGACGAACGGCGCGTTGCCGCCGAGCTCCATCGAGACGCGCAGGACGCCCTCGGCCGCCTGGGCGATGAGCTTCTGACCGACGGGCGTGGACCCCGTGAACGACAGCTTCCGCAGCCGCGGGTCGGAGATGATCGGCCCCGACACCGCGCTCGACGACGAGGTCGTGATCACGTTGACGACGCCCTCGGGGACGCCGGCCTCGGCGAGCAGCTGCGCGAAGAACAGGGTCGTCAGCGGCGTCAGCTCGGCGGGCTTCACGACCACGGTGCAGCCCGCGGCGAGCGCGGGGGCGATCTTGCGAGTCGCCATCGCGAGCGGGAAGTTCCACGGCGTGATGAAGAAGGACGGACCCACGGGGCGCTGCGAGACGACCATGCGCCCCGTGCCCTCGGGATTCATGCCGTAGCGGCCCGAGATGCGCACGGCCTCCTCGCTGAACCAGCGCAGGAACTCGCCCCCGTAGGCCACCTCTCCCCGGGACTCGGCGAGGGGCTTGCCCATCTCGAGGGTCATGAGGAGGGCGAGGTCCTCCTTGCGGGCCTGCACGAGGTCGAACGCGCGGCGGAGGATGTCGCTCCGCTCCCTGGGCGCGGTCGCCGCCCACGCCTCCTGCGCTGCGACGGCCGCGTCGAGGGCCCGGATGCCGTCGCCCGGCGAGGCGTCGGCGATCCGCCGGATCACGTCTCCCGTCGACGGGTCGAACACGTCGAGGGTCTTTCCCCCCTCGGCATCCACCCACCGGCCTCCGATGAAGAGCTGGTTCGGGATCTGGGCGAGGAAGTCGGACTCGCGGGAGGTCATCGGTTGTTCTCGCTTTCTGCGCGCAGCTTCCGCGCACTGGGGGGTGCGTCCATCGCGAGCGTCTGCCCGCGGAAGAACGCCGGACGGCGGACGGACTGCCAGATCATGGTGACGATCCCGACGACGATGATCAGCATCCCGAGGATGAACACGAGGCCGACGCCGAACACCTCGGAGCCGGACCCGTAGGCCGGGTCCATCGAGTCGACGAGGGTCGTGACGAAGATGACGGCGAGGATCACCCCGCCGACGAGCGGCGAGAGGAATGTGAACAGGAACGACCGGACGGAATCGAACCACTGCTTGCGGAAGTACCAGACGCACGCGAAGGCGGTGAGCCCGTAGTAGAAGCAGATCATCATCCCGAGCGACAGGATCGTGTCGGTGAGGACGTTCTCGCTGAGCAGCCGCATGACCGCGTAGAACACCGCGGCGACGACGGAGGACACGATCGTCGCGAAGCCGGGCGTGAAGAACCGCGGGCTGACGGCGGCGAACCGACGCGGCAACGCGCCGTAGTGCCCCATCGCCAGCAGCGTCCGGGCCGGTCCCACCGCGGTGGACTGGAGGGATGCCGCCGAGCTCGAGAGCACGGCCAGCGAGACGAGGAACGCCAACGGTCCGAGCACGGGGCCCGAGAGCGCGAAGAAGACGTTCGCCGAGATGTCCTCGTTGCCGAGCCCGAGTTCCCCGGTCCCGACGCCGGCGAACATCATCAGACTGACGGACAGGGCGAGGTAGAGCGCCATCACGACCACGACGGTCACCATCGCGGCGCGTCCGGGCGTGCGGTCGGGGTCCTTCGTCTCCTCGTTCATCGTCAGGACGACGTCCCAGCCCCAGAAGATGAAGATCGACAGCGAGATGCCCGCGGCGAAGGCGCTGAAGCTCGACACCTCGAACGGGTTGACCCACGACCAGTCGAAGGCGAGGTGGTCGATGCCGTCCCCGCTGAAGCTCTTCACGAAGGCGGCGACCGCGAAGAGGACGAGCACGATGACCTGGAAACCAACGAGGACGTACTGGAACTTCTGCGTGGTTTGCATGTCGCGGTAGGACACGAGCGTCGCGCCCAGGAGGAACAGGAGACACACCCCGACGTTGATGAACGGGTTGAAGGCGAGCTCGGCGATGCCCTCGTTGCCGCTGATCTGCGCGATCAGCAGGAAGAGGAACTCGACGGCGATGCCAGCGAGGTTCGACAGCACGATGACGGTCGCCGCGATCAGGCCCCAGCCCGTCATCCATCCGATCCACGGGCCGAAGGCGCGGACGCCCCACGTGAAGCTCGTTCCGGAGTCGGGCATGACCCGGTTCAGCTCGCGGTAGCCCAGAGCGACGAGCAGCATCGGGATGAACCCGACGAGGATCACGGCGGGCACCTGCACGCCCACCGCCGAGACTGTCGGCCCCAGGGAGGCGGTGAGCGTGTAGGCGGGGGCGATCGTCGAGACACCGATCACGACGGCGCCGACCAGGCCCACCGTTCCGGCGCTGAGGCCCTTGGCGGAGATCGCGGCGTCTTTCGCGCCGGGGATCTTCTCTGCGGCGTGCTGGCTCATCGTCGAGCTCCTTCGGATCAGCGGGACTGTTCGGGGGTGCGGGTGCGAGGCACGACGACCATCGGCACCGGGATCTCGCTCAGCAGCTTCGCCGCGACCGATCCCAGGAAGAGGCGCCGCGGCTGCGCGAGGCGGCTCGAGCCGACGAGGATCATCTCGCCCGGCAGCCAGTCGAGGTGGGCCACGGCATCCTCGATGCTGTCGCCCTTCGCGGTCACGATGTCGGCGCGGACACCCTCGGGGATGGCCGTCAGGACGTCGTCGAGGACCTTCTCGGCGTGGGCGGCCCCGGCGAGGCGGATGACCCCCGTGTCGACCGAGGCGGGCAGGTCGACCGTCACGAGCGAGACGAGGCGCAGCGACGCCCCCGTCGCCGACGCGAGCGCGACGGCCTCCTCGAGGAGGACGTCGGCACCGGCACGCGTGCCGACCGCGACGGTCAGGCGCGGGACACCGGCATCCGTCACCCGCTTGCGCGCACCGCGCGGCACGAGCACAACCGGAACGTCGGAGGAGTGGAGCAGCTGGCTCGTCGTGGAGCCCAGCCGGTGACGGCCCCGCGAGCCGCCGTCGGCGGCGCCCACCACGAGGTGCGAGGCGCCGAACTCGTCGGCGGCCTCGACGAGACCCTCGGCGAACGACTCGGCGTAGCGGGCGTGCTCGCGGTGGACCACGCCGTTCGGCACATCCGCGGCCGCCTCGGCGAGCCAGGACTCGGCCTGGCCGAGCAGGTAGCGGTCGTACGACGCGTCGGGAGGGGTGATGACGCTGCGCCCCTCCCCCGGCAGGACCAGGACGATGTCGAGCTCGGCACCGGATGCCGCGGCGAGCCCGCGCGCGACGGCCACCGCGTCGCGGCCCGCCTTCGTCGCGGTGTACCCGACGACGATCCGGCCGCTCATGCCCGGCCGTCCGCGAGGATGTTCCGGGCGGCCAGGCGACCCATGCGGATCGCGCCGTCGACGTGCTGGTAGCCGGCGCCCGCGATGTCGCTGCAGGCGAAGTGGATGGGCCCGACGGGCGTGCGCACATCCGCGCCGTAGCGGTGCAGGCCGCCCATGTCGAAGCTCGCCGCGTAGGCGCCGCGGGTCCACTCCTCGGTGCCCCAGTCGCTCTCGTAGTAGACGACCGGGTCCTTCGCCTCGGGGCCGTAGTAGTGCGACAGCGACTCGAGGATGCGTTCCTTGCGCTCCTCGGCCGACAGGCGGAACATGTCGTCGGCGTTGCGGTCCGACACGAAGCCGACGAGCGTGCCGCGCGGGTCCTCGTGATTCGTGTTGTCGTAGGCCTCGTGGCAGATCTCGTAGGGGCTGAAGGCGGTGCCCGACAGGCCCTTCTCGCGCCAGAACGGCGTCTCGTAGACGGCGTGCACCTTGATGACGAACCCCATCGACAGGTGCTGGTGCATCTGATGCTGCAGACGCGGCATCGGCGGCTCGAACGAGATCCGGTGGTACAGCACCGGCGCGAGGGCGAGGATCGCGCTGCGCGCGCGGACGGTGAGGCCCTCGGCGTGCGCCGTGACCCCGGCATCCGACCATTCCAGGGTGCGCACCGGACGGTTCAGGAAGACGTCGTCGCCGAGGCGCTCCGCCAGGAGCACCGGCACCTGCTGCAGGCCGCCCACGACGCGCTTGTCGAGGATGAAGTCCGCGTCGACGAGGTGCGAGTAGCTGCCGGCGCTCGCGGCCATGAGCAGGGACTGCAGCAGCGAGAAGGCGTGCGTCGGCTTCGTGAGCATCGCCGACCCGGTCGCGAAGGCGAGGTTGCGGACCGCCTCGTCGTCGTCGGTCTGCTGGCGGAGCCACGCGTCCCACGTGATCGTGTCCCATTCGGCGGCCTTCGGGTGCGCGTAGGGACGGTCGGGGTCGATCTCGGCGACCATCGCGTCGAGCCGGCGGGTGATCTCGTCGATCGTCCGTTCGGTCTCGGGGCTCACGGGGAACATCTCGCCCGTGAAACGCGACACGGTGCCGTCAGGCCCGACGTAGACGCTGTCGCCCTCGCGGTAGCGGCTGAAAGTCTCGAGACCCAGTTCGGCGACCGTGTCGATGAGGGCGTCCTGGTCGGGTGAGACCCACTGGCCGCCGAGCTCGAGCATCGCGCCGTCGACGACGTCGGTCCACAGGCGACCGCCGACGCGCTCGCGCGCCTCGAGGACGGCGACCGACAGACCGGCCTTGCGCAGCTCGTTCGCGGCGGTGAGGCCGGCGGCGCCGGCTCCCACGATCACGACGTCACGGGTGATCTCGGTCATTCACGACTCCTTCGTCAGAGAGCTTGTCGCCGGCGCGTGGTCGGGGCGGCGACGGAGGTTGCGCCGCACGAGCGGCCAGAACACGAGCAACACGGCGGTCGCGATGAGGCTCGTCCACACCTGCGCGCGCCCGGACTCCGACGTCAGCATGATGGCGACGACGGCGGTGATCGCGGCGATCAGCAGGATGTTGAGCCACGGGTGCAGCCACACCTTGAGCTTCAACGCGGCGACCTCGTCGGGCGTCATCTTCTGCCGCAGCCGCATCTGCGTGAGCGCGATGAAGACGTAGACGAAGAGGGCGACGAGGCCCGCGGAGTTCATGATGAAGTCGAAGATGCCCGAGCTGGGGGCGACGAAGTTCACGAGCGTCGCGATGAGCCCGCCGATCGTCGAGGCGAGCAGGGCGAACACCGGCACCCCGGTGCGGGAGCGGCGGGCGACGACCTTCGGGGCGAACCCCTTGTCGGCGAGCGCGGCGAACATGCGCGAGGCCGAGTACAGCCCGGAGTTCAGCACCGAGATGACGGCCGTGAAGATGACGAGCTGCATGATCACGTCGGCGAACGGGATGCCGAAGCGCGACAGCGCGATCGTGAAGGGCGCGTTGGCGACGTCGGTGGGCACGGGCAGTTCGTCCCAGGGAACGACGGTGACGATGACGAGGACCGATCCTACGAAGAACAGCAGGATGCGCCAGATGATCGTGCTCGTCGCCTGTCGGATGCCCTTGGCGGGGTCCACTGACTCGGCCGAGGCCATGACGGCGATCTCGGTGCCGAAGTACGAGAAGATCACGAGCGCGACGCCGGTGAAGGCGACGCCGATGCCGTTGGGGGCGAAGCCGCCGTGTTCCCACAGGTTCGGGACGGCGAAGGTCGCATTCGGCCAGAGTCCGAGGGCGAAGAGGATGCCGGCGCCCAGGAACACGACGATGGCGACCACCTTGATGCTCGCGAGCCAGAACTCGACCTCCCCGAAGGTGCGCACCGAGATGACGTTGGTGCCGACGAAGATCGCGATGAGGATGAGCGACCAGGCCCAGGACGGCAGCGCCGGGAGCCACGTGTGGAGCGTCTCGCCGCCGAGCACCGCCTCGTAGGCGAGGACCCCGACCCAGAAATACCAGTAGAGCCAGCCCACGAGGTACGCCGCCCAGTCGCCGAGACCGACGCGGGCGTACTCCATGAAGGAACCGATTGCGGGGCGGGATGCCGCCATCTCGCCCAGCATGCGCATGGCGAAGAAGACGAGCAGACCGCCGATCAGGTACGAGACGATCGCGGCGGGTCCGACCTCGCGGATGACGTTGCCGGAGCCGACGAACAGGCTCGCCCCGATGATCCCGCCGAGGGTGATGATCGTCACGTGGCGCGAGCGCAGCTTGCTGGAGCGCGCCTGCGTCACCGCGCCGAGCCCCGCCGACGTCTCGGGCGAGACCGGCTGCGACCAGTTGTCGGACCCCGTCATACTCAGACCGTCTTCAGCGCCCGCGCGAGGACGTCGAGGCCCTCGGTCAGCAGGTCGTCGCTGATCGACAGCGGGGGCAGGAAGCGGATCACGTTGCCGTAGGTGCCGCACGTGAGCACGATGACGCCTTCGGCGATGCAGGCCTTCGCGACCGCGGACGTGAGCGCACCGTCCGGCGCACCGGTCGTCGGGTCGACGAACTCGATCGCGATCATGGCGCCGAGCCCGCGGACCTCCGCGATGCGGGGGTCGGATGCCGCCATGGCGCCCAGTCGCGCCGTGAGGAGCGCCTCGATCTGCTGCGCGCGCTCGATGAGGCCGTCGTTCTCGAAGGCGTCCATCGCCGCGAGCGCGGCCGCGCACGCGACGGGGTTACCGCCGTACGTGCCGCCGAGGCCGCCGGTGTGCGTCGCATCCATGATGTCGGCGCGACCGGTGACCGCGGCCAAGGGCATGCCCCCAGCAATGCCCTTGGCCGTGGTGATCAGGTCCGGCACGATGCCGAAGTGCTCGCTCGCGAACATGGCGCCGGTGCGGGCGAAGCCCGACTGCACCTCGTCGGCGATGAAGACGACGCCGTTGTCCCGGCACCAGTCGACGACGGCCGGCAGGAAGCCGTCGGCCGGGACGACGAAGCCGCCCTCGCCCTGGATGGGCTCGATGATGACGGCGGCCAGGTTGTCGGCACCGACCTGCTTCTCGATCATCGAGATCGCGCGGGCCGCGGCATCCGCCCCCGACAGTCCGTCGCGGAGCGGGTACGAACCGGGCACGCGGTAGATCTCGGAGGCGAAGGGACCGAAGCCGCTCTTGTAGGGCATGGACTTGGCGGTGAGCGCCATCGTGAGGTTGGTGCGGCCGTGGTAGGCGTGGTCGAAGGCGACGACGGCCTGCTTGCCGGTGAACTTGCGGGCGATCTTGACGGCGTTCTCGACCGCCTCGGCGCCGGAATTGAACAGGGCGCTCTTCTTCGCGTGGTCGCCGGGGGTGAGCCGGTTGAGGTTCTCGGCCACCTCCACGTAGGACTCGTACGGCGAGATCATGAAGCAGGTGTGCGTCAGCTGCGCGGCCTGGGCCGCGATCGCCTCGACGACCTTCGGGTGCGCGACACCCACCGTCGTGACGGCGATACCCGAACCGAGGTCGATCAGCGAGTTGCCGTCGGCGTCGACCACGACGCCACCGCCGGCGGCGACGGCCGCGATAGGGACGGTGTGCCCGACGCCCGCGGCGACGGCCTCGGCCTTGCGCGAAAGGAGCTCCTGCGAGCGGGGCCCGGGGATGGCGGTCTCGAGGCGGCGCTCCTGCGGGAGGGACGGTCCGCCGAGGGGCGTGGTGACGGCTGCGGTCGAGGTGCTCATGCGGCGAGCGTAGAGGGGCGCGGGCGAGCGGTCACTCGCCGTTGCGTCTATCCTCAGCGCAGGGGTGTACATCGTGTACACACCGGAGGAGGCGACATGGTCACGCGCGAGGCCGAGCCGACCCTGCGGGCGCTGCTCTCTCGCCGCGAGCTGGCCCTCCGCCTCGCCGACGACGAGTCGGCCTTCCGGCCGGGGGCGCTCGACCGACCGACCCGGTGGGTGCACAGCTCCGACCTCGACGATCCGACCCCGTTCCTCGCCGAGGACCTCGTCCTCCTGACGACCGGCACCCAGTTCCCGACCGACGGCGACTACCCCTTCGACGCGTACGTCCGGCGGCTCGTGGACCGCGGCGTGGCGGCGCTCGGTTTCGGCACCGAGGTGGTGCGCGACGGCATCCCGCCCGACCTCGCGGCGGCGTGCCGGGCCGCCGGGCTCCCCCTGTTCGAGGTCCCCTACAGCACACCCTTCATCGCCGTCGCCCGCGCCAATGCCGAAGCCGTCGCCGCGCAGGCCTACGCACGGCGCACGTGGGCGCTGTCGGCGCAGCGCGCCCTCGCCCTCGCGGCGCTCCGCCCCGACGGGCTCGGCGCGACGATCGCCGAGCTCGCCAAGCAGCTCGACACCTGGGTCGGGATGTACGACGCCGCCGGCGAGCTCGTCCGAGAGCACCCCGCCGGCGCGCTCTCGCCCACGGCGGCGGACACCCTGCGCGCCGAGGTCGGC